>CAZPYG010000038.1:27708-39494 GCA_964590465.1 uncultured bacterium
GGGGGGGGGGGGGTTGCCCTGGCGGCTCCTCCCCGGGGAGGAGCCTGCTCCATCTGAGGCGAATCTTCCTGACCGTAGCGGTTCAGCTGGTCCTGGGTAATTCGGACCGCTGTGGGGGTCACAGCCGCCATCAAGATCAGCAGCGTGATCATAAGATTCCATTGCATTGGGTTCTGCTCCTGGGGTCAGGGTTAGTCTGGCTGGGTCGGCTGGTCGGCCCTAGGCCCCAGCTCCTGGGCAAATCCTCCCGATTGCATGCCTCCTCATGCCAGGGCAAGGGGTTGTTGGCCCCGGTGGGGCACCCGGTCGGAAGCAGGACTTTTGACGGGGGATTGGGTGTTGTTCCACTTTTCTAGGCCGATAGCGGTTATTCGGAGGAAAGCCATCAAGTTTTGGCAACGGTTTGTGGAGCTTGGATGAAGACAACGCGATAACCGGTCCACCCTGATATTTATCTATCGCAGATTGCCCTTGATTGAAGGTATATGGCCCACCCTAGGGCAGCTCAAAAATACCATTGACATCGACCTTTCCTGAGATAAAAACAACTATATCTCCCCATAAGGCAGTTTTTCCAAGCCCATTCGGGGCCGATGGCTGTCCCAGGGTTTTATGAAAGCCTTACAGAACCGAGGAAACCCGTTGACCTACGCTAAAGATCCTGGTGCAGGGCCCCTTAACCCTCGGGCAATCCCTGAGAATGAGGACCGTCCAGGGAATTTGTACAAGCCATCCTGTTTTTTCCTGCTTTCGGATATCCGTGGTGCTCTACCGGATAACCTGACCGGAACTCTGCTTAACCATGACTGACTCTCCCTTTCGCAACATTATTTTGCCGGCGCTACTGGCCTCCAGCACCACCTTTGCGGTGCTCACATTGCCCGTGGCTTCCCCCCAGGCCGAACGGGTGATGGAGCAATGGCCGACTCCCCTGAGACAGTGGGTTTCTCCATCCCTGACTCAACCCCAAATCGGCCTGTCAATTCGTTATATCGGCGTGGCCATTGTGCTGAGCACGGTGATGGGGATTGGGGTCTCGGAAGTGTTGCGCACCCAGCAGGCTAGAACCCAACGCCATGAAGCCCTACTGCAACAGTTGCTCAGCCGTCATCGCGATCCGGAGACTGACCTGCCCCTGGCTCCTCCTGCTGATGTTGCCGTTGGGGCGGTTGAGCGGCCCCAGCGGCTTGACGTCGAGGCCGGGGCGTCACCCATCGGGACAGCCCCCCTTGCTGACGTAGATTATGCCTGGGGAGCAGAGGCCCCTGGCCTTGACTGGCAAGGTCTGAAGGCTATGGCCATGCCGGGGACAAGTCAGGAGGCCGCCCGGGAGGTTTCCCAGCAAATTTTGCCGGGGTCCTACTCCACCTGCTGGGTATTCACCCCGGATAACCAGCGCCAGACCGCCATTACTGTAGACGGCGAGTTCTACAGCTTCTACCGGTTTGGCGAGTCTCCCGACAAGCTTCCCCTGATTCAAGAGCAGCTCAGGCGGGCGGGCAAAAAAACGGTGGCAACCCTGGAACCTGACGGATACATTCTCTGGCGGCATCAGCCCAGGGCAGAACGAGTTCCGCCGGCCTGGCGACCAGCGGTTCAGTTCAGTGCTGAGCCTTCCTCATCATCAAGCCTTTGACCTGAGCCGACCCAGGCTTTAAACCTACAGAACCCAACCTACAGAACCCCAACCTACGGAGAGGGCATGGCCATGGTGAATATTCCAGACCTTGTCATTCGGCTCTGACTTCTGAAATCTTTCCATTATTAGGTGAGTATTATGACCGCTTTAGAAACCCTGTGGACTCGCTACGCAGCAGGAGAACGAGATTTTGGCGGCGTTGACCTGTGTCACCTTGACTTAAGCCACTGGAGCTTATCCAGGGTTGACCTGTGGCACAGCCGTCTGGCAGGGGCAAATTTTGCCCATGCTAATTTACGGTATGCCAACCTCAGGGAGGCCCAACTGGTGGCCGCAAACCTATCCCAAGCCGACTTGCGCTGGGCCGATCTGCGGGGTGCTGATCTGGAAGGGGCCGACTGTAACGAAACGCGGTTTCAGGGGGCGTTCTATGATCACCAAACCCGCTTTAATGAGGGCTTTCAACCGGAGGCAGCGGGCCTGTGGTGTTTGACCTCGGGGGCAGACCTCGCCACTGAAAATTTCAGGGAACGGGATCTCAGCGGCGCAGATCTTACGGAAGCGAATTTACAGGGGGCCCTGATGCCCCGCTGCCGACTCTGCGGTGCAGTCTTACACCAGGCCAATGGGCTCAGTGCCCAGCTTGAGGGGAGCGATCTGCGCCACAGTGATTTCAGCGAATCTACCCTGATGCTGGCCAATTTGCGGGACACGAACCTGACTGGAGCCAATCTTGCCAAGGCCAATTTAATCGGTGCCGACCTCCGGGGGTGCCAGCTGGACCGGGCATCTCTCAAAGGAGCCCTTTATTCCAAGAGTACTCGCTTGCCCAAAGGGTTTCGCGGCGAGGCAGACATGTACTTGATTGGCCCGGGAGCCTCCCTCTGGGGCGCTGATTTGAGTGGTGCCCGCCTGAATGGCATTGACCTGAGCCGGGCCAACCTGGCGGGAGCTAACCTGGCCCATGCCGACCTGTGGGGCACCAGCCTGGTGCAGGCCGATTTAAGCGGAGCGAATTTGAAAGGTGCCAATCTGCTGGGGACTGACCTGCAAGAGGCAATTCTCGATGGCACCAATTTGCTCGATGCCATTTTAGATTTGCCTGATAAACTCCCCATGATGCCTAATTTGAACAGTCCCATGGCCTGACCTGTAGCCGTAGTTATCTTCCTTAGAAATGGATACTCAATCCCCTGTCATGGCTGATGGGGTTTAACCTGGATCGGTATCAGTGCAGAAATTCCCCTGATTGAGGCGGGGCTGTTGTTTTACGGGTATTGTCCGGGGCCAGGGTATAGGGTAACGGAGGTTCGGCCACCAACCGATAGCGTTCTCCCCAACCGCCGTTGTTCGCTTGGTGTCGGTTAGCGGGGGGGGTGGTCTGCCCCTGGGGTAAGGCTAAGGACTGGGACACATCAGCCCACAGCATGGGCTCTCCGCCGGGGGTGGTTCTCACCAGTCCGGGGGGCAACCGGAACCCATCTTGCAGAGAATGGTGGCTCAGCGCTGCCAGAAACTGCTGGGGGTCCAGGGTGATGACAAAATGCACCGTTTCATCGGGCTGAACCGCTAAATCAAGGCGATTGGTCTGGGCCTGCCAGGCTTCCTGATAACGACCATCTGGAGCAACCTGCCAGAGATTTAAATCCCTATTCCACTGGCCATCGGTAACCGTTGTGGTCTGATAGTCGAGAATTGCAAAGGTCGGGGCTGCATCGGTGGCAACGGGTTCAGTCGGTACCAGGTAGCGCAGGGCCAGGGCAGTGAGTTGGGTTTGAGGTGGCAAGTTGGTAAGCCCTGAAAGGGTTACTTCTCCGGCCCGATCCACTTCTGACTCAATGGATAGAAACACATCTTCTTGTCCCTGGCCGGGCCACGATAAAACCCGCTGACCACTGAGTTGACAGCCGCTGCAGGTTAACAGGACTAATCCGGGGATGAGTCGATAAAATTTCAATAAAAATTTAGTCATAACTGCTTCACCAAAAATTTGTATAACCGAAAGAAATGAAGCCAGGATCTTGAGACCAATAAAATTACTAAAACATATCTTAGGGCAGCTCCTTTCAAAAGCAGCATGGTAAGTAGAGAAAGGGTTTTTGTTTTTACCTTGGCGAAAAGATCATTTAAATTCTTTTTTTGTCCTGATGCTGACAATCGTCTCCGTAAATTGGGGTAACGCATTAATACCTTCTCAAGCAGCCCGCCGAATCAACCCTGCCAGAGTCCCCCAGTCCCTAGGGAAGGCTCTCTTTTTAGCGGTTATTGTTTCGCTGAGGTACGAGTTTGATGAATTTTAGATCCCGCCATTACTAGCTGTTCAAGTTTCAACCTTTACCCATCTTGATAAGGGCTAGGGAGGTCTTTGGAATGTACTTCATTCGAGTGAAATTCGCTATGTATTCCGCCATATATAAAGAGTTCTGAGTGCTGTTCTGGGCCTAGAACTTAATGTTTTGCACAACGGTTTCTAGCCTGGGGAGACTCGGACCATCTCCCGATGTCTAGTTTTTTCGGCTTTTGACGGCCCCCAGGGGCTTAAAAAATGCTGTAGCTGATTTTTAGAGTTAACGGAGATTTTTAATGCCAAGTTATATGGCTCTGCGGCGTGTGCTGGGCCTAGGAATCATGGGCACTACCTGGTTCATCTGTTTAGAGGAAGCTAAGGCAAATTCCATTCCGGCGAGAGAAGAGCATTCCCCCTTCCAGGCGGTGTTACTGGTGAAGCAGCAGCCATCTGCTAAGGCCTGGCCCATACCTCTATATGCCGGCGATATCCCCGGTACCTTAACGATTTCTGCCCCTGCTGCAGGGGCACCGGAAAACGTCAATGATGCCACTTCTCCACCAGAGGCAGAACCATTTAGGGGTGCCTTGACCTTCCAGGATGGGCCCGTCGAGGCAGGAATTGAGTCCCCGCCCACCGCATCCACGGAACTGGCAGAACCCCCGCTGCTTGAGACAGAGCCCCCACGGCTTGAGACCGAACCTTCCCAACCCCTGCTGACCCCGGCAGAACGGTCAGAGGTGTTCACCCAGGCGGCGTTTCTGCAGCAGGGGGATGACACCTCTGCTCGCCTCAGGGTGGGGGGCACCTATGTCTTGAGTCCTTCGGTATTTGCCGGGGCAACGGTGGATTTAAGTACCGGGGAAGCCTTCTCAGATACCGACGAAACCGGCCTCAGTTTGAATGAGCTGTATCTTACCGCCTCGCCAGCGGGGGTGTCGCAACTGAGGTTTTCCGTTGGTTTGCTGGATCTGACGGCTTACCTGGATCGCAACAGCTTTGCTAAGGACTCGGTGACCCAGTTTTTTAACCCGGTGTTCCAGACCAATCCGGCCCTCAGTACGGTGAATGTGTCGTCCCGACCCGGTGCTTTGGTGAACTGGACCCCAGCGGACGAACTGTACTTAACGGCGGCCACGTACTCCTCCAGGAAAGGATTGGGGGATTTTGCTCTGGATTCTTTTGCGGCAGAGGTGGGAGTGCGCTTTGACAACGCCATTCTGCGGGGGACCTATGCCACCTCCCGGGATAGCGGTCAGGACGATGGCTTTGAAGAGATTTTTACCCTCGACCGGGGCAACGGTCAATTTGGCCTGTTACCGGGGGATCGGGAAGAGGGCTTTGGCCTTAATGGGGAACTCTATATTCCCGTCATTAAGGTGGGCCTATTCGGGCGCTACGGTTGGTACACCAATGTGGATTTGGGGGAAAGTGCCCAGACCTACAGCCTGGGGCTGAATGCCCTGGATGTGTTTTTACCCAGTGACCGTCTGGGGCTGGGCTATGGCCGTCAGCTCTCCAATGACAGCCTGCGTCAGGCGAACGGTGGAACGGTGCCAGATGTCTGGGAACTGTTTTACGACGCAGAAGTGATCGATCGGCTGCGGGTCGGGGTTAGTGTGCAGCAGCGCCATGGCTGGACCGAAACCTACCTGGGCTTTCGACTACGCTATGACCTGCGCTGGACCAACGTAATTCAGGAGGGGCAATGATGTACTGGCGAAGGTTTGGTCTGCGCCCCCTGGTGCTGGGGGCCTTAATCCTGGGCCTGGAAGCGGGGCTACCCCCCCTGGCCCGGGGACAAATGCCGCCGCCCGTCAGCCGGGGCTATGCCCTGCTGGACAGGGGCTGGGTAAATGATGCGATCGCGGCCTTTCAATCAGCCCTGGGGAATTACCCCAATTCCCTGGAAGCCCGGCTGGGGCTGGCCATGGCCTATCAAAGGGCGGGGCGAGATGGTGACGCCTGGGTCGCCTACCAGGCGGTGTTAGCGGTGGACAACGATAATCCTGCTGCCCTGGCCGCTTTGGGAGAAATGGGCCGCTACCGGCCCCAATGGCAGACCACCGGCATTGAGGCCCTCACCCAACTGCTGGGGCAGAATCCCAGCCATCAAAAAGCTCGGCAGCAGCGGGCGCTGCTGTACGGCTACCAGGGCAGGTTTACCCTGGCCCTGGCCGACTACACCCAACTACTGGCGGCCGATCCGGATGCTCAGGTGCTGCTGGAAGCGGCTCAGGTATATGCCTTCAGTGGTGATTTTGATGGTGCCCTGGCCCTGTTCAATCGCTATCGCCAAACCGGGTCCTATCCCGATGCCCTGGTGCCGATCTATGCCCTGGCCCTGCAGCAAACCGGCAGTCCGGCAGCAGCCGTCACCCTCCTGGCACCGATGCTGCGGGAGGTCGGTCAAACCGATGACCTGTCCCTGCAAATTCGCACAGGCCTGGCCAACGCCCTGGATGCCAGCGGCGATCCGCAGGCTGCCCTGGAACTACTCGCGCCCCTGCAGGGTACGCCCGCAGCCAGGCTACCGCTGGCCCGGGCCTATAGCGCCATCGGGCGGCGGCGGTTAGATCCGTCCCTATTTGGCGAAGCCACCCGTCTCTACCAGGAGGCCCTGGCCGATACCACCTTTCCCAGCTACGGTCTGCGGGTAGAGGTGGCGGATGTGCTGAGCCAGTGGCCCGATTCCCAGACCACCGCCCTGGAGATGTTTCAGCAGCTCGCGGAGGAAAACCCCCAGGTGGTGAGTCTGGCGGTGCGATCGCACCTGCTCGCCTATGAGCTGGATCGGGAATCCCCCGCCGCCACGGCGGACAAAATTCTGGCCCAGATTACCCCCTTTCCGCCCAGCCCGCCGGAACAGCGGGCCATTGCCACCGCCCTGACCCGCATTGACAATCCCCACCCGGCCCTGCTGCCGGTGTACGAAACCGTCGCCGCTGCCATGGCGGCTCCCCTGCTGGATTATCGATTGGCCCAGATGCACCTGACCCGGGGAGACCTGGGAGCCGCCCGTCAGGCCCTATCCACCTACCGCGCTACCCCCCTGGGACAGAAGGACCTGGGGGCGGAACTGCTGATTGCCGATATCGAGCGGCAGGAGGGACAACTGGCGGCCAGTGCCCGGCGTTATGAGGCCATCATTGCCGCTGATCCGGCTGCTCAAAGTACCCTGGAAGCCCTGCGAGGACTCACCTTTGTGCGCCATCTGGAGGGGCAGCCGGAAGCCGCCCTGCCGGTGTATGAACAGGCGATTTCGGTGGCCCCTGAGAATTTGGATTACCAGCTGGGCTATGGGCTGCTGGCCTACCGCCTGGACGCCATACCCCAGGGCCAGGCCACCGAAATTCTGGTGGCCTGGCTGGCGGAGCAGGATTTGACCAATCCTCCACCGGAACTGTTTGATCTGGTCGGGGCGTTACCGGCTGATCCAGCCCGGGCGGATCTGTACACCGCCCTGCTGAGCCTGCGGCCTACGGATGTCTGGCTGCAGTGGCGCTCGATCCAGCTTTTGGCGGAGACGGATCCTGATCTGGCTCAGACTCGGCTGGAAGCCATGATTACCGTCCGGCCCGACCATCTCGCCCTGTATTTTTTCCAGGGGGAACTGGCCCAACAGCAGAGGAATTTGCCCCTGGCCGCCACCGCTTACGAAACCATCCTTGCCCAGGAGCCGGACAACGTCGGTGCCCTCAGCGCCCTGGCCGGGGTAAGGTTCCAGCAGCAGGAGTTGGCAACCGCGCGGGTGCTCTACGATCAGGTGCTGGAGCTGGAGCCGAATCATCTTGAGGCCCGGTACGCCATTGCGGAACTCAACGTGGCCACCGATTTTCGGCTGACTGCCCTGGAACAACTGCAGCAGCTTGGCACCGAGGCTCAGGATATGCCCCAACTCCCTCGCCGGACCCAGGATGTGGAGTATGACCTGCTGCGTCGCCGGGGATTCCAGCCGCCCTGGGAGCGCTATTAGGGAAAGTCCGCCCCTCCGCCCCTCCGCCCTCTACCCTCCTCCTGGCTATGCGTTCCATCTTCTCTCCCCCCATCAAGTTCGCCCAGGTCCTGCCCTGCACTCTGCTGTTTCTGGGCCTGAGTTCCACGCCCCCTGCCACCGCCCTGGCCTGCCCCGGACCAGACCCGGAAGGGGACTTTCCCGTCCGTCAACTGGGCTTCCCCAAACCCATCGCCGACAGCGCTCTGCTGGTGGATAGCTGGACAGCCTACCGGCAACGCTTCATCCAGGGGGATGGCCGGGTAATTGATCGGGAAAACCGCGATCGCACCGTTTCCGAGGGGCAGGCCTACGCCATGCTGCGGGCGGTAGCCGTTAACGACCCCGAAACCTTCTCGAAAACCTTTACCTGGGCGGAAAACAATCTGGCCCGGAAAGATGCCGAGGGCTATCCCATAGATCACCTCTGGGCCTGGAAATGGGGCCAAAAAGAAACTGGCGAGTGGGCCACCATTGACCCTAACTTTGCCGCCGATGCCGACATTGATGCCATCACCGCCCTGATTCTGGCGGCCTCCCGCTGGCACTGCCCCGACTATTTAGAGATCGCCCGGATTAAACTGGCGGATTTGTGGCAGCACAGCACCGTGGAACTGCCCGACGGTAGTCGGCAACTGCTGCCGGGACCCCAATCCGCCTTTTGGCCAGAACCTGAAGTTTTAATCCTGAACCCCTCCTATTTTTCCCCAGCCAGCTTTCGCTTATTTGCCCAGGTGGACCCCGACCATGACTGGTTGAGCCTGGTTGAAACCGGCTACACCATGCTGGAAGAATCCGCCGCCGCTGCTCCCGTCGGCCTACCCGCTGACTGGATTGCCTACAACCCCAGCACCAGCAGCTATGGACCAGTACCTCCAGGCCATGGCCTGCAAAGCCATTACAGCTTTGACGCCTACCGGGTCTGGTGGCGGGTGGCCCTGGATGCTGCCTGGTACCAGGCTCCCCGGGCCGAAGCCTATTTGAGCCAGCACTTAGACCACCTGGTGCAGCTCTGGGAGCAGGACCGCGCCATTCCCGCTCGTCTCAGCCTGGAGGGGGAACCCCTGGCCCCCTACGAAGCCACCAGTCAGTACGGCATGCTCTATTCGGCCCTGGAAATTGTAGACCGCAGCCTGGGGGAAGACATGTATCTGCGCAAAATTCAGCCCACCTATCGGGACGGATTCTGGGATAGCGACACCGCTTACTACACTCAAAATCTCGTCTGGATGGGGCTACTGCTGCCGGCACTCACCCCTCAGACCTTTGACGTCGGGGGCGACACCTGCCCCCCGCCCCAAGGGACATCATGACCGTTGGCCAGTGCCCGACCCGGGCCGGGTCGCAATCTAAATAAATCTTCTATAAAACGCTTCTAAACCCTTGATCCTATGGCTATCCCGACCCAGTCAGTTTTAACCAAACTGGCCCGACGCATCTCCCCCGGACTGTTAACCCTGCTGCTGATCATCAGCCCCCCCCTGGCCGCCCAGGAAACCGCCGCCCCCGCGGAAGCACCATCCAGCCCTGCCCCAGAAACCCTGGTGCAGCTCCCGGAAGATTTACCGGTTGCCCCCACCATTCAACCTGGGGACCCGGGCCAGTACGTGCTGGAGTTCAACCGTAGCCCGGTGGTGGGCAACCGCCTGCGCTTCGCCGGCATTTACGATGAAAAGCGGCTGCAGTTTACCCGCCCCCGCAACTGGACCGAGGAATCCGTCCGGGTGCTGCTGCGCTACCGCCATTCTGCCGCCCTCTATGCCACCCGATCTAACCTGACGGTGCTGATTAACGGCACCAGCATCGGCAGTGTGCCCCTGAATCAGCCCCAGGGGGAAATTGGCGATGTGGTGTTTGAAGTTCCCCAGGACCTGCTGCAGGATTACAACGAACTGGTCGTTGCCGCCCTGCAGAATAATTCCCCCACCTGCACCCAGGACCCCTACGACCCTTCCCTGTGGACGGAGGTGCTGCCCGATTCAAAGCTGGTGTTTGACTTCACGCCCGAGGGGGTGACCCCCGACTTCAGCCAGTTTCCCTATCCCCTCTACGATGTGCTGAGCCTGCAGGCCAATCGCATCGCCTACCTTGAACCTGCCGAGCCCGCCAGCTCAGATTGGTTAACCGCCACCGCCCGGCTGCACGGTTTTTTGGGCCGCACCGCCCATTACCGGTCCCTGGAAAACCGCATGGTCAGCCGCCTGGATCAGGTGGAACCCGACGAGCGGCTGATCGTGCTGGGGTCCCCCTCGGAGCAACCCATCCTGGCTGAACTGGATCTGCCCTTTGAGTTAGCAGACGGAGCCTTTGTCGATGCCGATGGTCAGGCCCTGGCCCCGGATGTGGGCCTGCTGATGTGGGCCACCACCAATCAGGACCGGTCTCCCGTGTTAATCGTGACGGGAAACGGCCCTGAAGGGGTCGCTAAGGCGACCCAGTATCTGGTGCAGCCTCAGGATCAGCAGATTGCTGCGGGTCATGCCCTGGTGGTGAATCAGGTGGCCTCCCTATCCTCCCCCTCCCCCCGGGACTGGCCGGGCTACCTGCCCGAAGCCTCGGAATTTCAGCTCAAGGAGTTACATGGCCCCCACCAGCCTCCCCTGGCAGACTTAACCGTGCGCGGGTCCCACGCCCCGGCCCTGACAGTGGACTTCAAAGCCCTCCCCGATGATCAGTTCCTGGAGGGGGGCAGAATGAATCTGGTCTACAGCTACGGACCCCAGGTGAACCCCCTGACCTCCCTGGTGGATGTGGAACTGGATGGGGTTTCCCTGCAGGGGAAACGGCTCACCTCCGTAGAAGGGGCTGAGCGGAAAACCATGACGGTGGACTTGCCCCGAGATCGCATCACCCCCACCTCCAAACTGCAGATCAACTTTCGCCTCGACCCCCGGGAACGGCGTTCCTGCAGCCGGGTCACCGATCAGCAGCTCTGGGGCACCATCCACAATGACACGACCTTTACGGTTAACCGCGAAGCTGTCACCAAACTGCCCGACCTTGACCTGTTCAAAACCGGATATCCCTTCACCGCCCCCCAGGATCTGTCTACAACGACGGTGGTGATGCCCACGGCCCCAACCCCTGAAGACCTGGAACTGATGTTGGAACTGGTGGAGCGCCTGGGACGCCTCAGCGCGGCAGATTCTATACAGCTCACGGTGTATCCGGTTGATCAGCTACCTGCGGACCAGCGCGACAGCAAACATTTAGTGGCGATCGGCACCAAGGATCGCTTTCCCTTTCCTGACCTGCTGACCCAATCTGGTTTTGCCCTGCAGCAGAACCTGGGTCGCCAGTGGGGCACCAGCCAGGTCCAGACCCTACCCGACCAGGAGGGACTGATGAAATCGGTCATGTCTCCCTGGAATGATCAGCGGCTGGTGCTGGCCCTGAGCGGCCGCAGCGACACCAGCCTGACCCAGGTCACCGACCTGCTGCGCCATGACCCCCTGTTCTACCAGATCAAAGGGGACACTGTCCTGGTGAGTGCCCAGGTGCCTGACCCAGACCCCTACGACAGCACCCATTACCACCTGGAATTTTTGCAACAGTCCCCCCAGGTCCAGCTGGCGACCACCGCTAACCACCCCCTCCTCTGGCAGTTCACCCGCTACAACTGGTGGTTAATTGTGCCCGCCACCGTGGCCCTGACCCTGATGATTTACGGAGCCGCCCAGGCCTTTCTGCGGCGTAGTGAAAGAGCTTAGGGGAAGGGAGTGGGGAGTGGGAAGAAACTAATAAAATTAAGGCATGAGAGCATAAATTATGCTGTATTTCATCTTTTTGTAGATAAATTCTACTCTTATCGCTCTCTTTCTCCCAGCCTCCCAGCCTCCCAGCCTCCCACACCCCCACGCCCCCAC
>CAZPYG010000039.1:0-20084 GCA_964590465.1 uncultured bacterium
AGAGTTCATTCCTATTTTTATCGCATCTAACTCATAATGTTTATGCAACAACGCCCTTTGAGAATGCAATTGCCGATTTCACCCAGGCCATTGAAATTGATCGTGACTATGCTCTGGCCATTGCTAACCGTGGGCGTACTTATCGCCGTATGGGGCGTTTTGACCAGGCCATTGCCGATCTGCGGCGGGCCTTAGAACTAGCACCTGGCACCACCTGGATGGCCGAGGAGTTAGAAAAAGCCTTGCGGGGCATCAGTGAGTGAGCTTTTTTTGCCCCTACAAATTGCTTGTCGAGCCAGCAGCACCTAACCAAGCCCAAACGGACCGAGCTCTGTTTGCAACTCTGCCCCGACAAGACCCCATTCCACCGAATGATCGGGGCAAGACCCCAAAAAATATTGAAGCCTGGTTACACTAGGGCCAGCAACACAGATATCAACGGTAGGCAATAACGCCTGGAATGCTTATATAGCCTGGAATGCCTAAGGGGAAACGTATGAAAGCAGAGCTGACAGCCATTATTGAAGCGGCCGCAGAAGGAGGCTACTGGGCAATTTGTCCTGAAGTACCCGGAGCTAATGGCCAAGGCGAAACGATTGCAGAAGCCAAAGCAAGCCTAAAAAGCGCAATTCAACTCATTCTGGAAGATCGGCTATCGGATATCCGCAGAGGACTACCCCAAGACGCTATTGAGGAAACTATTTCAATTCCATGAAGCGCAGGGAATTAGAAAAGAAATTGCGCAGAGCCGGTTGTTATCTAAAACGAGAAGGGGCTTCTCATTCTCTCTGGATGAATCCTCAAACTGGCGTTGTTGAAGCCGTTCCAAGACATACGGAAATTAAGGAGATGCTTGCCAGGAAGATTCTTAAAAGCTTGAATGCAGAGTAATTGTAACAGTTTGGAGATCAGAAGTCGGAATTTTACCTGGCCCCTAAGGCTCCGCCTGGGCGCACTCCCGAGACTCTGCCTCCCCTCCACTATCGAGGCGGAGCCTCGGCTAGAGTTCCCAGCCAGAGGCTGGAAACCAGATAATCTGGTGCAAAATCTTTGGCGGTCTCGCCTTATCTTGAACTCAGGTTATCTTTTACCCACCCGACACTATGGGATTTATTACGACACCCTCCTCAACGGCTGCGGCATGGTTAGGTTTCGGATTGTTTCTAGTAACAGGCTGCACCTCTCTGCCGGATGAAGGGATAGCCGTGGAAGCAGTGGAGGGTTCAAACTCTGCCGAGGTGAGTCCACCGCCTCAGCCCCCCGTTTATGAGAGCATTGCCCTGCCCGATGCAACGGTGCATCTGGTCACTATCCCTGACCCGGTGGCTTACCCGGTGCGGGTCGCTGTCACCGACGAACTCATCCCAGTACCGGACTTTGAAGTGACGCCGGGTTGTACCGTTACCGATTGTGCCCTGGCCGCCATCAACGCTGGCTTCTTTGACCCCAACAACGGCCTCACCACCTCCTATGTCACGGTAGATGGTGCCCTGGTGGCTGACCCCCGCCAGAATCAGCGCCTGGTGGGGAACCCCGACCTGGCTCCCTACATGGAGCAAATTCTGAATCGTTCAGAGTTTCGCCGCTATGACTGCGCGGAGAGTCCTCGCTATGACATCACACCTCACTCAACTCCTGCCCCCGATGGCTGCACCGTAGCCGATACCGTCGGTGCCGGACCCCAGCTCTTGCCTGAAGATACCTCCGAAGCGGAAGGTTTTGTGGATACCACCGTGTCTCCCATTCGTGATGCCCTTGGCAGTCAATCGGCCAACGCCCGCTCAGCGATTGGCATCAAAGCCGACGGCAGCATTGTGTTGGTGATGGTGGCGCAGGTGCCAGAAACGTCTCCCTCGGGGATGAGCTTTGGAGATTTGGCAGAACTCCTGGCTCAACAGGGGGTGACCCAGGCCTTAAACCTGGATGGGGGTAGCTCTTCAACCCTGGTGTATGACGGCACTCCTCACTATGGCCGCCTGAACCAGGAGGGAGAACCGATTCAACGACCAGTAAAATCGATAGTGTGGGTTAAGGCACCAGCAAAATGACTGCAGCACAACCATCAGAACCGACCCTTGGGGATGTTCTACAAAAGCTTGACGAACTCAGCAGCGATGTTGAGCAATTGCGCCAAGCTGCAGAGCAGCTTTCAACAGACGTTGAAGCCAGTAATGCCCGGTTCGAGAAATGGGATGGTCGCCTCTGGGGCCTGACATTGGGCCTAATTGGCACCGCCTGGACAGCTATTTTTGCGGCATCTGCCGTGGTGATTACCCGCCTCCTGGCGAATCAATAGCGATCAAGGAAAACCGCTGCAGCCGACACTTTACTGGAAATAATACCGTTTCTCATAGTTAGAGCTACTCATGGGATCAGGGGGGCAAAGGAGCAGGGGGAAAGGGAGCAGTCGCAATTCAGAGCATTGCTATAAATCCTTAGGTTAGCCGCTGCCCGAGCATTGGCTTCTCGTCCGAAAAGTTTGCCATTTCAAAATATTCAGGGAAGGAATGTGATGGAATTAACAAACTTCCTGAAAGTGGAATCAATCGGAACCCCACGGTCATCTGAACTACCAGGTGTGCAATCTACTCTTGCGGTAGCCAGACAACATGACCGTCGTCAGATCTATTTTCCTGTCGTACCGCCGGTGCGACAGTATTGATATTACCGGGCGCATTCACGATCGCCTGGTCGCTCAATTTGGCCCTGACAGTGTTTTTAAGGATGTCGATGCGATTCCCTTCGGGGTTGATTTTCGGAAGCATCTCGAACGGGAGGTGAGCAACTGCCCCGTCCTGCTCGCAATCATGGGTGCCCAATGGCTCAGCGCTACCGATAATCGGGGTCAGCGTTGCCTCGATCATCCCTCCGACTGGGTCCGCCTGGAAATTGAGACGGCTCTTAACCGTGACAGTGTCGTCATTCCCGTACTGGTTGGCGGCGCTATGCTGCCCAAAGATGACCAGCTACCGGAAACTCTCAAAGGACTGGCCTATCGCCAGAGTGCCCTGGTCCGCCATGACCCGGACTTTCACCGCGATGTTGATCGGCTGATTCAGCGCATTGAAGATGTGTTTACCAACTTGACGCTTACAGGTCGGTCTAATGCTTCTGCAGACCCCACCCCAACGCCCCCTTACTCTGACTTCATTGATGATCTGACAACCGCCCTGAAAAACGCCCATCAGACGGGCGTAGCCCCCGCGAAATCAGGGATGGGCCGCCGTCGCTGGCTGCGGTTAGCCGGGCTGGGTTTGCTGGGCACAGGGGGAGTCCTGGCATCCCAGCGCTGGTTGCCCCAGGTCAAGGCCGCCTACAGAAGCCGGTTTAACCAGCCTTTTCCCTCCCTATCCTCCCTGCCGCATCGCTTACGGTTGACCTGGGCGGAGGCAACAGCCGAAACCCAGGAATCCATTGAGGACAATCTTCCCGCCAGCTACACCTACACCTACCCGTCGGTGACGGTGCGGCAGGATGGCTTTCCTCTGTATGAGACCCAATTCGCCACAACTTTTTATGCAGAAGTAGACCTCACCGTGGGGGGGAACTGGGCCAGTTTTCCCATGGTTGAGATCGCAGGTGGCCAGTTTTTGTTCGGCCTACCGCCGGATGAAGCCCCCCTCACCGCCGGGCAAATTCCCCAAATCATTGCCGCTGTATCCGCCTTTTGGATGGGTATCTACCCTGTAACCCAGCATCAGTGGCGCACCGTAGCCCAACTGCCAGCGGTAGAAATGGGGCTAAACCCAGCGCCAGCTTTCTTTCAGGGGGCAAACCTGCCGGTTGAGCAGGTGACCTGGCGAGAGGCAGTGGAATTTTGTCGGCGTCTGTCCCGCTATACGGGCCAACGGTTTCGGCTACCCACCGAAGCCGAATGGGAGTTTGCCTGTCGGGCCAAGACCACAACCCCATTCCATTTCGGCCAAACCCTGACCACAGACTTAGCAAACTACGATGGCACTGAATCCTTCCGTTCAGAACCGGGCGGTGTCTTTCGTGGCAGAACGACCCCGGTTGGAGCCTTTCAACAGGCCAACCCCTTTGGCCTCTACGATATGCACGGCAATGTGCTGGAATGGTGCTCTGACCCCTGGCCGGGTTCCCTCCCGACTAACCACAGCAGACCGAATGCTGCCCCCCACGCCACTCTGATCACAACCGCAGACCAGCCTGAAGTTCCCATTTCCCCTGCTTCTGACCTGAAGGTGCTCCGGGGTGGTTCCTGGAAAAGCCCGCCTCAGCAATGCCAATCTGCCTACCGAACTCAGCAAAATGCAGAAAATCGCAGCTATACCATCGGCTTTAGAATTGTGCGGGAAGTGGGAAAGCCCTAGGTAACCTACTTTAGGGTCCGCTCTGAATCCCCATTCCCAGGGCACGAATTACCGTGTTATCGTCTTCCCGCTCCGGCAGTTCTAAAGTTTTCCTCAGGTTGCTGCTGAAAAGCTGAGGAAATGTAGGGCTGGATTTCCGTTCTACGCATTCCCCTGCATTCAGCTCCTAGAACACTAAGGTAACCGAGAAAATTTGCGCACCCTGTTTGCGAATGCACCCTACGCTTGGAGCAGTTTTTTGCAGAGGGCATTTTGATATGACCATAATAGTGGCTTCGCTGCTCTTGCCCAATTTCGAAAGCGATACACTGAGATAAGATTCGGTATCATGAGGCAGCACTGAGCATCCATGAAACTTCACCTCAAAGTTTGGCGGCAACCAGGGACAGACGTTGCGGGACAGTTTGAAACCTACACCGTGCCCCATGCCGAGCCAGATATGTCTTTCCTGGAGCTGCTGGATGTGCTCAACGAACAGCTTATCCACGCCGGCAGAGACCCGGTGGAATTTGACCACGACTGCCGGGAAGGCATCTGCGGCTCCTGCGGAGTCATGATCAATGGCCAGGCCCACGGGGGACAGCCCCAAACGGCCACCTGTCAGCTTTACCTGCGGCACTTCAAAGAGGGCGATGAAATTACGGTAGAACCCTGGCGGGCAGAGGCCTTCCCGGTGATTAAAGACCTGGTGGTGGATCGATCCGCCTTTGACCGCATCATCCTGGCGGGGGGCTACATCTCAGTCAAAACCGGTTCTGCCCCCGAAGCCAATGCCATCCCTGTCCCGAAAACAGATGCCGATTTAGCCTTTGACTACGCCACCTGCATTGGCTGTGGGGCCTGCGTGGCGGCCTGTCCCAATGCATCAGCGTCCCTGTTTACCGCCGCCAAAATTGCCCACCTTTCCCTGTTGCCCCAGGGCCAGGTGGAGCGAAAACAGCGGGTGAACGCTATGACCGGCCAGATGGCTGAGGAGGGGTTTGGCGACTGCTCTAACCACGGGGAATGTCAGGCGGTTTGCCCGAAGGGAATTTCCATTGATGCGATTTCCCGCATGCGGCGGGAATACATCAAAGCTCAGTTCTAAACCTTATCCAAGTCCAGAAGTGGAGTTTTGCCTAAGGGAAAGCTACAGTTTCTGAGCTGGACTTGGGCTAGGTTAAGCCTGTCGCTGCCACACCCTGATGGTGCCATCCCAACCGGCACTGACCACATACCCGCCGTCTGGGGAGAACGCCACCGACCAGACCCATCCTTCGTGCCCCCGCAAAGTATCCACCAGCTTTCCCTGGTCAATGTCCCAGAGGCGGACGCTGCCGTCGTTGCTGGCGGTGGCTAAAAGCTTGCCGTCAGGGCTGAACTTTATGCTGTTGATCGGGGCGCTGTGGGCCTTAAAGCTGGTGATTTGCCGACCGCTGTTAAGTTTCCAAAAGCGTACCGTGCAATCGGCCCCAGCGCTGGCAAATAACCAGTTGTTGGGGCTAATGGCAACGGCCTGTACCTCTCCCTGGTGGCCGTGCAGCAGATGATTCTTGCCTTTGCCTTTAATCCGGTAGATGCGAATGGTGCTGTCCTGGCTACCGCTGATCAGGGTCGTGCCATCCCGGCTGACATCCAGGGAGCGAATCCAGTGATGGTGATCGTTGAAGCGATGGATCAGGGTGCACCGTTCCAAATTCCAGGCGCAAATGTTTTTATCCTGACCGCCGCTGAATAAATATTTACCGTTGGGGCTAAAGGCAATGGCCCGTACCCAGCTATCGTGCCCTTCCAGGGCTCCGAGGCAGTGGCCATCGGTCAGATTCCAGAGGCGAATCATATTGTCGTTGCTGACGCTGGCGAAGCAGGGGCTGGTGGGGCTGGTGGCGACTGCTCTGACCCAGGCTGTGTGGTCGTCAATCTGGTAAAGCTGATGACCGGTGGGTAAATGCCAGACTCGAGTACTCTTATCGCCGCTGCCGCTGATAATGAAGTTGCCATCCGCACTCACCACCACCGAACGCACCCAGCGGTCGTGGCCCTCGAGGGTGTGGATACAGCGCCAGCGGTTGGGATGGGTCGCTGCAGAGCTAAGCCTGGCTGCACAATCTTCTGCGCCATCAGCCGCAGGACTATCTCGCTGGTCCTGCACCGTCGATGCCGGGTCCAGCAGCTGAAACGTGGGGGAATTCTTGAAGGAATCTCCCCAGGATGAATTTGGTGACAATTCAGAAGCCATGGGGAATGTACCAGATGCCATAGGGTTCAACAGATTGGCTACGACAGTGGGAAACCGAAAGGGTCTTCCTTTCAGTGTTCCTACCCTTGTCTACACCCTAAGAGCATCCTATTCCGAATTTAGAAAAATCAAAAATTTGATTCAGGCAATGCTGCCGCGCTTACGAGCTTCTTTGTAAGAGGTTCCCACATTCTTCAGCCCGGCCCGAATCATTTCCCGCTCCAGCAGGGTAAAAAATCGGGTGCGATCGCCGCCCCGCACCACGGCCTGATTGTGGGCTTCCGCTAAAGCTACAGGATAGCCATAGCCCTTCTGCACCTGGGTTAGCACCAGCCGCAGAGCCATCCCGCAGAGGTCCCCATCCTCCAGCACCCAGCGGGGAACTTCCACCCGGGCTACCTCGGTGCCCACGTTCAGGTAGCAGAAGTAGACGGCATGGTCCCCGTAACCGTCCAGAATCGCCGCTGAACTTTCCCAGAACGGGCTTCGTTCCCCCGGCTGGAGTTCCGTGGTCCAAAAGGTCACATCTCGCAGGGGCAGAAACGAACCGCAGGGAGCCTGGTCCGACTGCCCTTCACAATGGGCCTGGCAGTGGGGTGTTTCAAAGGGGCAGGCCGCCAACCGTAGGAAATTCAGCCCTTCCCCGCTGCGAGAGGCGCTGAGATATCCCACTAACGGGATCCGCCGCTGCTTGAGCCGATCCCAGGCGGCCAAAATCGGCGGCAAAATCTGGTTGCGGGCTGCCGTGGGGAGGGACTCTAAAAACCAGTAAATTAGGGACCCATCCACCAGGGCTAGGAGGGGGGCTGGGGCGGCCTGGACTGGGGCGGTATCGTCGGAGGGATTGCCCTGGGACCAAACGGTCTCTGCCAATTCTACTAGCACCGTAGCCTCCGCCACGGTGCGGCGATAGCCCATCCACTCCTCTGTGCTGATGCCCCACTGGCGAGAAACATAGAGTTCCGCTGGCCGATACACCACCTCCGGCAGGCTATCCAGCAGCGGGAAGCGGCTCTGACCATAGTGTAGAATGACTCGCCCGATATTGATCAGATAGCAGTAGGCAATTTCGTGATGGCTGGGGGAAATCTGTGAACCATCCGTTGCCAGGACGGTGTGCGCCTCCGGGGCTAAACCAACGGCGACTCTCGTGGTCAGGGGTTCAACGGGGCGAGCCGCCGAGAAAGCGAGCCGGTCTTGCCATTCCTGCAGCTGTTCCGCCAACTGCATCTGGCCGGGAATGGCTCGCTGCATCAAGCGGCGGGCGGCTTCGACCCGCGATCGCGCCGCCTCGGCCTCCTGGGTTAAATGGGCCGAAATGCCCTGCATCTGGCGGGCTAGCTTGGACAGGTCAAGCATAATCAGGTACCGAGCTTGGTACACCAATACTAATTCATGCTGGGAACCCTGGCTATCGTCTCCCCCTGGAATCTAGCCTCGGGAGGCTGGAGCCCGTTTTTCCTGGCCAGGGTTCCGGGTTTAGCCCAGGGCCGACCCGCCCCAATCTCCTGGGGCCGTTGCTCAGGGGGAAACTTCCATTAATGTTCCGTCTTGCCTTAATCCCCCTACGGTTCTCCACCCCGTGCAGAACAAAACCGTTTTCAGTTCCGCCACCAGGACATCGGTCAGGGCTGCTACCGCCTCTTCCGATTGACTCGCTGCCTTCAAAAACGGAAAGGCTAAGCCAGCCAAATCAGCTCCCAGGGCCAGGGTCTTGGCCACATCCAGCCCATTGCGCAGTCCCCCTGAGGCAATCAGCGGCAGATCGGGGGCAACCTGGCGGGCGGCAACAATGCAATCTGCCGTCGGCATCCCCCAGTCGGCAAAGGTTTGGCCCAGACGACGCTGGATCGGATCAGCAGCCCGTTCGCTTTCCACCTTAGCCCAGGAGGTCCCCCCGGCTCCGGCCACATCCACTGCGGCGATGCCGGTTGCCATCAACTGTTTAACCATGCCGGCCGAGATGCCATTGCCCACCTCCTTGGCAATCACGGGAACGGGCAAAGCCCGACAAACGGCTTCGATTTTGCCCAGCAGCCCCCGGAAGTTCGTATCTCCTCGGGTTTGTACGGCCTCCTGGAGGGGGTTCAGGTGCAAAATTAGGGCGCTGGCTTCTAACGTTTCCACCACTCGGCGGCACTGGTCGACCCCGTAGCCGTAGTTCAACTGCACCGCGCCCAGATTTGCCATCAATAAAATATCCGGGGCAACCGAACGGACTGAAAAGGTGCCCATGAGATCGGGGTTTTCTACGGCGACCCGTTGGGAGCCGACCCCCATAGCCAGGCCGTAATGCTGGGCAACGGCCGCCAGTCGCAGGTTAATTTGGTGAGCCTCTGCGGTTCCCCCAGTCATCGATGAAATCAGCAGCGGTGACCCCAGGGCTTTCCCCAGGAAGGTTGTGTTCAGGTCAATCTCCTGCCAATCTAGCTCCGGTAGACAGGTGTGGCGAAAGCGATAGCGGTCCAGGCC
This sequence comes from uncultured bacterium, assembly GCA_964590465.1. Lineage (GTDB taxonomy): Bacteria > Cyanobacteriota > Cyanobacteriia > Phormidesmidales > Phormidesmidaceae > CAZPYG01. Next base: position 9,025 of record CAZPYG010000039.1, read on the forward strand.
AGTGGTGAGTTGCTGACACTGCACATTTTCGTCCAGGCAAATGCGGATGTGATCCGCTTTGCGGACCTGGGTTTCGTGAGACGAAGTAGAAAGGGCTGTCACAGCTTTTTGGGGAACTCAAAAATTGGGACTCAAAGATGGGAAATTTGTTTCAGGATACGGTGACATCCGGCTTGAGTAAATGCACCGCGTCTAAACCATCGGTATCCTGTAAAAAAACTTTTACCTTTTCATCCTTTGAGGTGGGCAAAATCTTGCCGACGAAATCGGGATGGATGGGTAAATCTCGATGCCCCCGGTCAATCAAAGTCAACAGCCGGATGACTTCGGGGCGGCCATATTCCAAGACTGCATTCAGAGCTGCCCGAATGGTGCGCCCGCTGTAAATGACATCGTCTACCAGAACCACGACTTTATCGGTCAGGTCAAAGGGAATTTTCGTCCGTTCCGGCGTCCGGGTGCCAATTTTATCGAGATCATCTCGGTACAGGGTGATATCCAGTGCCCCAACCGGTAGCTTGACCGCTTCCAGGCGGCTAATCTGATGGGCCAACATATGGGCCAGGGGCACCCCACGGGTATAAATCCCTAACAGCACCACGTTGTCCAGCTTTCCTCCCCGCTCGATGACTTCTGAGGCTAAACGGTTGAGGGTGCGGCGCATTTCTTCCGCAGACAAAATCTCAACTACAGCACTGTTCAGACTCATGGGAGGGGGGCATAGCTCGACTCAGTAGATTCACACTATAGCCGACCCTTCTGGTCGGGTGCTATCACCTCCTTAAAAGTAGCTTTAACCTGAAAAACGGCATTAAACCACGGCTCCCAGCCAACCGAGGAGGAGAACTCCCACCCCCAGCCACAACAGCACCGCCCACCGGGTCAACCTCAACCCCTGCCGAATTGTTGCTGGAGTCATGGGTTGCAGGGCATTCCCCAGTTTCGGCTTGATTTTGACCTGGCCCCCATAGTGGTTAATGCCTCCCAACTGAACCCCCAGGGCAGCGGCATAGGCACATTCACTCCAACCCGCATTGGGGCTGGGATCTGCAGGGGCATCCCGCTGGCACAAACCATAGACATACAGCGGTTTCCCCGACAGCAGGGCAATGGTTAACACCGTGAGGCGACAGGGCAGCCAGGTGAGCCCATCTTCGCAGCGGGCACTGAACCACCCCAGGTGACGGTAAGGCGGTTCCCGGTAGCCCACCATGGAATCCAGGGTGCTGGCGGCTTTATAGGCTAAAGCCAAAGGAACACTGCCGACTGGTGCCATCGCAGCCCCCACCAGGGCGTAGAACAGGGGGGCCATCACCCCATCGGTAGCATTTTCGCTGATGGTTTCCATGACCGCCCGTAAGAGTTCGGGTCGATCTAACTCGGCGGTATCGCGCCCCACATAGAGGCCCATTTTTTGTCGAGCCGTGACCAGATCTCCAGCCTGCAGGGGCATCAGCACGTCCTCGGCGGCCCGGCGCAGGCTACGACCGGCGAAACAACTGGCCAGGAGCACCGTTTCCACCGCCAGTCCCAGGACGGGGTGGATGCCATCGGCCAGCAATACCAGGAGCCAACCGACTAAGCCACTTCCCACCATGAGAGCGAGCCCCAGGCCAATGCCCATGAGGCGTTCACCCCAGGGAGGCAGAGAGGCTTTCATCAGGGTCCGGGTGGCCCAGGCAATGACCCTGCCCATCCCTTGAACCGGATGGGGCCAACCCCACGGGTCGCCCACCACCCAATCTAAACCAGCGGCCAAGAGCAGAACCAGACTGCTGTCAAACCATAAAACTGGCATCTTCCCCCTGGGCTGCCTGCCAACTGCGGGCGTCGAAATACAAGTCTTCTAAAGAAATACTGTAAAGGACGTCCTTCATTTTTTGGGAAAGACGTTTCCACACGGCGTAGGTGACCCAATCTTCCGTCTGCTCCGCCTGGGGGTGATGGCGGGGTAAGGGATCAACCACCTCTCCCACGGCGGCCAAAATTTGCCCCAGGGAGATCTCCCGGGGGGCCCGAGCCAGACGGTAGCCCCCCTGAGGCCCCCGCACTGATTCCACAATGCCCGCCCGCCGTAGATCGATGAGGAGTTTTTCTAAATAGGGAGGAGGTAGCTCCTGACGGGTAGCAATGGTATTCACTGACACAGGTTGTCTCGAAGGCTGAAGCGCCAGATCGAGCAGGGCTTTAACGCTGTAGTGACTGCGAGTGGTTAGTTTCATACCTTTAGCCTAAGCCACCCCGTGGGGGCAAACCAGGGGATGGTCCGGTGCCCAACCTGTTTTTGCGGGGAGTTAAAACAGCATCCTTTGGCCAGAATATGCCCAGTTTTAGTCCCTCCCATGGAGCTATTTAGCTGTCTGCAGGCGCGAATGGTTTATCCTGCCCGTGAGTGCCAAAGACCCCTCCCGGGAAGAAGATTTACCTGGGGCAGCAGCCGAGGGAGACATCCTGGGACCAAGGGAGAACTGGTGCCAAATCAGAGGAAAGGCATACCGTTTCTAGCGGTCGACGTTGCTTTTGAGGCCGGGAAACCCAACAATACGGCGGAAAAGTGTGTAGCGATGACCCAAGGAATTGATATTCCTGGAAAATGTCAGGAATACCTGACTTCCCCTTGAAAAAAAGTGTTTGATCGGCGTGAAGCTGTTGACTGATAGCGTCAAGGACGATGTCCTAAAGTGGGAGCCGCTTGGCCTTTCAAAGGCTTTCAATGGACTGTAGCAGATAGCCTGCGCCGTAAAGAAAGGGCTCGGCAACCAATTGTTATCCCTAAAAGAGCCTCCCGGGAAATCGTTATTTATTCCTTATCTTTATGTGCTACTTTAACCACTTTCCAGCGTCGATTATGTGCTGGTCAGGGTTGTTCACCTGGGGAGGGTGGATTAAAACTAACTTTGAATGCAAAAAAATATTTCACTATACTATTATTTGATTGGTTTTTACTAATGTAGAGTTGAAGTATAGAACATCGAGTGTTTCTATCTTCAAATCCTATTGGTTAACTGTTGTGATCGAGAATAATGTCGATGGCTAGCGACACCCAGAAAAATCCTTTGATAGGTAAAGCTCTGTTGCAAAAAGTGAAGGAGCTAGATGACTTAAGCAAGGAAGAGAAAGCGAAAGCTTGTGGCTACTACACGGTCACAAAATCTGGCGGCGAACGAGTCAATATGATGAAATTCTTAAATGCTTTAATTGAAGCAGAAGGAATTCAGCTTGACAGCGCCTCTGACGGAGGCGGTCGGGGTGGCCGCAGTGCCAGCTTTCGGATTACGGTTCAGTCCAATGGCAACCTGTTGATTGGCTCCACCTACACCAAGCAAATGGGCCTGGAGCCAGGAGACGAGTTTGAAATTTCCCTGGGTCGTAAGCACATCCGTTTACGGCAACTCAACGTCGAAGACGATGGCGAATTTGATGACGACTAGTGGCCTCGGTTGCTGCCTGCCCGTCACCGAATGCTGTTTTTTGCCCCATGTTCTGCGGGGCTGAACCCGTCGGCGCGTTAACTCGGGAATCGTTAGCCTGCCGACAGGTTAAATTTGCTGGCTGGCCTACATCTTGATGGGTTTTGCCGGAGTTGAGCCTGAGGAGAATTCTGGGAAAGAAAATACCCCCGAGTAGAGGCGCAGGGTCTGCGCCCTTGGTAAGTGCCTGACAAAATGGGTAAATTTCTTTCAAGCGATCTCCTGAGTAAGAACAACCGCCCAAGGCAATGGATACAGCCTCGGGCATGAAGTTTAATAAAGTGAGTTCTAGATTATTGAGACGGAATCGCTTATATTACGCGGCGTATCAACTACTGCCCCAGTGAAAACTGGGTTTAGACGGTTATCCTATGACTTTGCCCATCATCATAGATGTTGCCCTAGGGCTAGTTTTTATTTTCTTTGTATTAAGTTTGTTGGCCAGCGAGATCCAGGAAATTATTGGGACTCTATTGCAGTGGCGGGCAGAGCACCTGAAGAAGTCCATAGAAGTACTCTTCGCCGGGGACGAAAGGAGTCAAGAAAAAGCCGCCCAAGAGTTAGCCGATGCCCTGTACAACAGTCCCTGGATACGCAGCCTGAACCAAGAAGACAAAGGCCGAATTACCCGTTCTTTTCGGCAGATTACCCATTTCATCGGTCGCATTTACCGTGCCCTGACTGGCAGTCGGAATACTTTTGGCGAGGGGAAGACGAGCGGCCCGTCCTATATTTCGTCCGAGGCATTTGCCAACAGTCTGCTCGAAAGAATGCAACTGTCGAGTCTCTGGCAGATCCTCACGGATGAGCGGTTAAAGTCTTTTGCTTCAGCCAAAATTCTTTTGCCCATCAACGACGTATTGAATGACCTCAAGGCCAGCACCGGCAATGAGTTTCTGTTGAATAACGAACTCCAGAGGCTCGAAATGGCGATCGAGGACATTATCGCAGACTTTCATGGGGGACGGGTTACCCTGTCTGAAACCCTTGACCGTATGGTGAATCAGGTTGACGAGTTTACCCTCGTGGCCGGTGATGTTTTGCCGGATAACCACCGTCTTACCGAAACCTTTCTAAAGCGGCTGGCCTATCTAAAGCGGGGGTTGTCCAGTACCCCGGCGGAGCGGTTGGCCCTGCTGAATAAGCTACATCCCTCCATGGAGGAGCTGCTGGATGTGTTTCAAGAGGGCACGGCCTCTAAGGGCGAACTGGCGCGCCTGGCTCAGCAGGGTAATCCGATGGCGGTGGCGTTAATGGAGCAGCTGGGCAGACAAACCATTACCCCCGCTTTACGCGATAGTTTGTTAGCCATTGCCCGTAAGGTACAGGCCACTAAAGATACGGTTGAAACCGCTGTCCGTAATGAGGTACAGCAGTTTGGCACCGAACTTGAAAAGTGGTTTGACCGGGGTATGGAACGGGCAACGGGGGTCTACAAGCGCAACGCCAAAGCGGTCTCCCTTTTAATCGGCATCGCCACGGCTATTGCCATCAACGCTGATTCCTTCCATATTTCCACACGTTTAATCAAGGATCCGGCTTTACGCAATTCCATTACCCAAACGGCCGAACAGCTGGCTGCAGAATCCGGCGATGACCTGGCCGACAGTCTGCAGCAGGTTCAATCCGCAGTGGACGCGGCCCTGGAAGACATTCCCTTTCCCCTGGGGTATAACAAAATGGTCATTCAACAGCAGCTGAAGGCAGAACAAGACTGGCCGATACCATTCCTTCCCCGACGTTTTCTGGGCTGGGTTATCAGCGGATTTGCCATCGCCATGGGGTCTACCTTCTGGTTTAACGTGCTGAAAAAGGTTGTGAATGTCCGCAATACCGGTGAAAAAGAGTCCTAAAGGTTCTGTTAGCTGCCCAGGTGTTCCATGCTCAATGGCGCGATCGCTCCTCCAGAATATATCTGCACCCGCCCCCTCAACCTGTACAAGACTCCAGACCTGCAGGGCCTAGTCACCCAAGCCGCTGCGGGTCGTCACCTGCGTTTAGCCGAGCCCCCCGCCGATGCTGTCGGGGCATCCATGGGGCGGGAAACCGGGGCGCGTTTTGTGATCCTGGCCGAAGACGACTACCCGGGCTGGATTGCGCCTCAAGGGGTTGCACCCCTCTCCCTGGCTGAGACGCTCTATCAACCCGTCTGCCTTGACCGTTGTCAAATCGAGCCTCGCCTGGCGGCGGTGATCGCCTTTACCCAGCGGGCCATGGCCGAACCCAATGGTTACCTATGGGGAGGCACCGTAGGGCCAAACTACGACTGTTCGGGGCTAATGCAGGCGGCCTTTGCCTCCGTGGGCATTCGGCTACCCCGTGACTCTTACCAGCAGGAAGCTTTTACCCAACCCATCGAATGGGACGCCCTGCAGCCGGGGGATTTAGTCTTTTTCGGTACCCCTGAACGGACAAAACATGTGGGGCTTTACCTGGGTGATGGATCCTATATTCATAGTTCTGGTCAGGAGCAGGGGCGTAATGGCATCGGTATCGATTCCCTGACGGATTTGTTCCACCCGGTCAGTCGGGCCTATCATCGACAGCTGCGGCGACCGGGGCGAGTCATGCACAGCTATATCAGTGCTCGGTAGCCATCCCCGTTGCTCGGCCCATGCCCCAACCCGCACAAGACCACACCGGGTTGGTTGGGTCCTGGGATTGGGCGATAATTCTGAGAGTACCTGTCCCCAACCGCAAAGGTGATGCGTTGAATTCCTGGCCCAGTCGTATTCTGTCCCGTGGTAAGCCCCTGCTGCGTTGGGGGGTTTTGGCAGTGGCGATGGCGTTTCTGGCCCAGGCCCTGGCTCTGCACTGGGGCGAAGTGACTAGCCTGCGGCTGCGCCCGGGGGGATGGGCCTTCCTGGGGCTGGCGTTTGGGGCAACTCTGCTGGCTCATATCTGGAACGGGTGGGTCTGGAGCTGGGTTCTGCAGAGTTTGCAGCAACCCATGGATGGCCGATGGAGTACCCTGGTTTATCTCCGCACTAATCTGTGGAAATATATCCCCGGTAATGTCTGGCATTTCTATGGCCGGTTGCGGGCCTTGACAAAACACTCTGTGCCCACCGGCACTGCCCTGGCGGGGGTTGTCCTCGACCCGCTGATGATGGCTGCCGCTGCCCTACTGCTGGGGTTGTTGAGCCCGACCCGCTATCGACTGCTGCAGCTCCTGGGGCTGGTGGGGGTCCTCCTGGCCCTGCGCCCCCGATGGCTGAATCCCTTGATTGTTCGGCTCAGTCAGGCCAAGGCCCAAGCCACCCAAACCGTGCTAGAAACTCAGCCGGAGGGCTTGCTGCGTTATCCCGTCAAACCTTTGATCGGTGAGGGACTTTTTGTACTGCTGAGGGGCACCGGCTTCATTCTGGCGGTGATGGCCCTGTATCCCCTAAAGCCAGCAGACTGGCCCCTGCTCATCAGCCGCTTCAGCTTAGCCTGGTTTTTGGGGTTGGTGGTTCCAGGAGCCCCCGGTGGTGTGGGAGTATTTGAAGCAGCCGCTGTAACCTTACTCCAGGGACAGCTGTCCACGGGCATTGTCCTGGGGTCGGTCGCGATTTATCGGCTGATCAGTACCCTGGCGGAAGCCATGGGCTATGGGTTAGCAATTTTGGCTCAGCCCTTTGACCCGCTGGCCAAACGAAATTCCTGACCCTGGTTTTCCTGTCCTGTATTCCCCTGGTTAAATCTGGGCTGAAACCCTATGCCCCCTCGTCTAGTTTCGACGACCGCCTTCGTTGAGGAGCAGTTTGGGCTCCCCCTGGTTTCCATTGTGGTTCCGGTTTATAACGAGTACGAAAGCCTGCCGCTGCTGATTGACACCATTCACCATGGTCTGGCCCATACCAATCTGAACTACGAAGTGATCTGTGTCGATGACGGCTCAACCGATGGGTCGAGCGACTTACTGCGGCAGCTGGCCCAGGGGGATGAGCGACTCAAAGGAGTCTTGCTGCGACGCAACTATGGGCAAACCGCGGCCATTGCCGCCGGGTTCGACTATGCCCGGGGAGGCGTCATCGTCACGATGGATGGTGACCTGCAAAATGACCCGACAGACATTCCCCTGCTCCTGGAGCAGCTGAATCAGGGATACGATCTGGTCAGCGGCTGGCGTAAGCATCGCCAGGATAACCCCCTGACCCGGCTCATTCCCTCCATGATTGCCAACCGTTTGATTGGGTTTGTGACCGGCGTGGAGCTCCATGACTACGGCTGTTCCCTCAAGGCCTACCGCACCGAGGTGATTCAGGATATGAACCTCTACGGGGAACTGCATCGATTTCTGCCGGCCCTGGCGTTTATTGAGGGGGCCAGAATTACAGAAATTCCCGTCACCCACCATGCCCGCAAATTCGGGACCAGCAAATATGGGCTGGGGCGCACCCTGCGGGTCTCGATGGATCTGTTGACGGTCTACTTTATGAAAAAGTTTTTGACCAAACCCATGCATATTTTTGGCACTTTGGGGTTGGTTTCGATGCTGGCTGGGTTTGGCCTTGGCGTTTACCTGGCCCTGGTAAAATTCTTCGAAAATCAGGACATTGGCGACCGTCCCCTGCTGATTCTGTCGGTGGTGTTGTTTCTTACGGGTATTCAACTCTTTAGCGTTGGCCTGTTGGCAGAGCTGTTAATGCGCACCTACCATGAGTCCCAGAAACGACCCATTTATCGGGTGCGGGAGGTGGTCAACGGGGTCGGATCAAAGCAAAGATAGCCGGGTTGAACTCAAGATAAGCCGGGGCAAATCAACTGGATTGCGTCGGGTTGCGTCAGAGATAGTCCGCCACCGCCTGGTTAAACGCCCCGGGGTTCACTAGGTGGGGCCAGTGGTTACCGGGGATGGTCCGCACCTGTAGGTTCGACAAATAGGTTTGGTAGGGTTTGATTTGCCAGGCCAACCGGTTCAGCCCCTTTTCCGGCAGCAGCAGCAGGGTTGGGATTGTGATTGGTTCGGTGAGCCCCGCTAGCTGCAGGATATCTTCGAAAACGCCGTTGCGGGCCGCGATTGCAAATTTGCTGCCCCACTCCCCCCGATCTTGTTCCTCCATACCCTGGCGAAACACCTGCGCTTGCAAGGGGCTCCACCCCCGATACTGTTTCAGGGTTTTGGCCAAGGTTTCAGCCTGGTCATAGGTTTGAAACGGACCCATGACCTTTAAGAAAGGCAAAGTGCGATACAGCAGCGGAAACGTCGGGCGAAACCATCCTGACAGCCGATTGACAAAAAACGGATCCACTAACACAAGTCGATGGATTATATCCGGGCGCTGTTTGGCCCACAGTAAAGCCAGCTTCGCCGCCCAGGAATGGGCCACCACCCTGACCTGAGACCCGCCCAAATGCTGGGTCAATCCGTCCAGATCCTTCACCAATTCTAGAGATGAGTAAGCTTGAGGATGATTCGGCTTGCCGCTTTCCCCATGGCCCCGTAAATCTGGCGCAATGCAGCAAAACCTGTTGCCTAGATCGGTCCCCAGTCCCTGCCACACGCCACCGTGGTCGGCCAATCCATGGAGCAGCAGGACCGGTTCCCCAGTGCCCCAGGTGAGGTAGGAAATCGGTACAGCGGTATCGGTGCAGGTATGTCTGACAGGTTCCATGGGCTGCTAGTCCGCCGCTGCCGGGCGCGCTGGTCGGAATAAATGGTCGTGGTCGGGATTATATAATCTTGACCTCCCCTGGGTGCCCCTCAGGGCGGGGCTGACCACATACAGCGTGGTGCGAATCAGGTTGTGCTGGCGGGTGACCGCTGCCATTTGCTCCAGGGGGACTAACCAGATTTGCTCATCGGGCCAGCCCAGACGGAAACAGATGGCCACAGGAGTATCGGGCTCGTAGTGCTGTAGCAGTTGTTCCTCAGCGGTGGCTACATGGCGAGCGCTCAGGTACAGGCAAAGGCTGGTTTTATGGGCCGCCAAACCGGCCAAAGCCTCAGCATCGGGCACCTGGGTACGGCCGCTGATGCGAGTCAAAATAATCGACTGCACCAGTCCGGGAACCGTGAGTTCGGCATTAAGCCTGGCGGCAGCGGCCTGATAGGCGCTGATACCGGGCACCACCTCGAAGGGAACTGCTGCATCCCCCAGCAGTTGAATCTGCTCATGGATGGCGCTGTACAGGCTGGGATCACCTGACTGTAGCCGCACTACCGATTTCCCAGCCCTGACCCGGTCAATCATCAGGGGCATGATTTGCTCCAGGGTCAGGTTGGCTGTGCCCAGGCACTCCGCTTCTGGACGGATCCAGGCCAAAATTTGCTGGGGCACCAGGGAATTGGCATAGAGTACCACATCGGCCTGGCTCAGCAGGCGATAGGCTTTCATCGTCAGCAGTTCTGGGTCTCCGGGGCCGGCTCCCACCAGATAAACAGCCGCAGGAAGTGATTCTGGTAAATGTGAATTGGGCAAACTATTTAATGTAGGTAAGCGGTCAAGCTTCACCATAGGATATCGGCAAAAGTTTACATAGCCCCTGGATCATATCGGGTTTATTTCAAGTCTCGGTAAATTCCCCGTAGATTCCCGGAACTTGAGAGTTTTCCTAGGAGGTTGGAACGGTAGATGCACCCTGATTCTGACCCTCAAGTCTAGCTAGCTTGAGGGTCTTTTCTTCGCTATGGTGGCTGAAAGCGGGTTTCCTCCATCCGGCGATTCGGGTTCATTGCTGTTGTCACCTCCACCCCATGACTGCCCACCTTGCGAGAATCGATATTTTTCCCATCAAGTCCATGGATGGGGTAGCCGTATCTCAAACCACCATCCTCGCCAGTGGAGCGATGCAGAGTGATCGTACCTATGCCCTCATGGATAGCCAGAACCGCTTCGTCAACGGCAAGGGTAATGGCACCATTCATGCCCTCAGAAGTACATTTTCCCCCGATCTCTTGTCGGTAACCTGCTGGTGTGAGGACACTACCACCAGGGAGACTTTCCATCTGCAGCACCAGCGTTCAGCCCTGGAAGCCTGGTTGAGCAACTATTTTCAGCAGCCAATTACTGTGGCCGAAAATGCCGATATGGGCTTTCCCGATGACACCCAGGCGGCGGGGCCAACGGTGATCAGCACCGCCACCCTAAAAACCGTTGCCTCCTGGTTCCCCAACCTGTCTTTAGAGGAGATCCGCCGTCGCTTTCGCACCAATCTGGAAATTGATGGCGTTCCGGCGTTTTGGGAAGACCAGCTATTCAGCAGTACCAATCAGCCGGTTAAGTTCGCCATTGGAGAGGTTGTACTGGATGGCATTAATCCCTGCCAGCGCTGCATTGTTCCCACTCGCAACAGCTACACCGGGGAGGCAACCCGCGATTTTCAAAAGATGTTCTGCCAGCAGCGGGCAGCGACCTTACCCCCCTGGACCCATCCCCATCGGTTTAATCATTTTTACCGATTGGGAGTCAACACCAATATCACCAGCCAGGGATGCAAAACCCTGGCGGTGGGGGATGCCGTCACAGTCCTGATGAGTTAATGCCATTGCTCCTGAGCCAACCTTCCCTTTCGAATCAAGACCGGACCCTGGCGAATCAAGTCCTTGAGGCTATCCAAGAGGGACGTTTGCGCCGTTTGCGCATTGTCGATTGAGATTGGCCC
>CAZPYG010000039.1:20184-39297 GCA_964590465.1 uncultured bacterium
TGAGATTGGCCCTTGAGATTGCCCCCACCGGTCGGCCATGAATTCAGCTTCAACGGTCAGAGGTGTCTTCTTCCCCACCCTTGACGTTGGGAATAAAGTCGGGCTTATCTTTATCTTCCCAACCGGCGGGGCGTTTTGAGTTGTACCAGGCAATGGAACCAATGGCAACGGCGGCAATGAAGCCAACTACATAAACCAATACAAAGGCAGAGGGTAGACCCCCCGTTGCGGCTCCAAGATAAAAAGTCATGGCTAACAACAATCCAAAAACAGTACTCAACCTTGTCCAAGTCCAGACGCGGAGTCTTGTCTAGGAGCAAGCTCCCGTTTTCGAGCTGGACTCGGTATAGAGATTATACGGGACGGCCCGCAGAGGAATTCCCTGCCAGGGGCGTTTGCGGTCTCCCAGGTTATTCATCTCCAGAGTCGGATGCCGCCGGAGGAGCACTCTGTAAGGGCGGCGGCGGGGTCTGGATAGGCTGGGGAATGGGTGCCGGTGGGGGTGCCGGCACCGCGGGGTCAGGGGCCGGTTGGGGGGCTACCGGTTGGGGTTGGGATACCGCTGGCGCAGCCACTGGCTGCGGCTCCGGTGCCGTCGGCTGCGGTGGGGGTTCTGAAATGATTGGGGCCGGAGCGCTGGGAGGTTCCGTGGTCGGGGCCGGGGAAGAGGTGGTAGGCTCCGCCCGATTCCGATCAGAAGACTCACTGCGACTCGCTGCTTCGGAATTAGAATCTGAGGATTCAGCCTGGTTGGAACGGTTCGACGAACTGGAAGACTCTGGGGATGAGCTTCCCTTGGCCGCAAACACCTTGCCTGGCTTCAGGGGCTTGGCTTCAATGGTTGCCTCTCGGCCGCTCAGTCGGGGACGTTCAGGAAATTGCTCTACCGGGATATCGTCGGTGATTTGTGACATGAACATGCGCCACACCGTAGCCGCCGTCGAGCTTGCCCCCCGGGTTGGGGTGCTGTCATCTTTGCCCAGCCACACCCCCGTCGCCAGTTGGGGAATGTAGCCGATAAACCACAGGTCGCGGTTTTTCTCCGATGTGCCGGTTTTCCCCGCCACTGGACGCCCTAGGTAGGCATTGCTGCCGGTGCCCCCTTCAACCACCCCCCGCAGCATCCAGGTCATGATGGCGGCACTATCGGCATCCAAGGCCCGTGTCTTTTCCTTGGGGGTTTCGTAAATGACGTCCCCTGAACTATTCACCACCCGCCGGATGCCATGGACAGGCACATGGTTGCCCTGGGTCGCAAGGGTACCGTAGGCGCTGGTGAGCTCTAGTAGGTTCACCTCGGAAGCTCCCAGGGCCAATGAGTAGGTGGGCAATAGTGCGGATTGAATACCCATCCCCTTTGCCAGGTCGATGACCGGGTCAAACCCTACATCTACCAGGAGCTTGACCGCCACGATGTTGATTGATGACCGCAGGGCCTTGAGCAGGTCAACATCGCCACTATAGGTTTCGCCGTAGTTTTTGGGTTCATAGCCGTCAACGACGTACTTGGCATCGACATATCCCTTGTAGGGGGAGAACCCGGCTGCCACCGCGGTGGCATAGACAAAGGCCTTAAAGGTAGAGCCCGGTTGCCGCTGGGCCTGGGTGACCCGGTTGAACTGGCTTTCGCGGAAATCATTGCCCCCTACCATGGCCTTAATTTCACCATTGCGGGGGTCAACTGCCACCAGAGCAGCCTGCTCGAAGCCCTGCCAGCCGCTGTAGCGTTCAATGGCTTCATCCACCGTTTGCTCAGCCTTGCGCTGCCAGGAAACGTTCAAACTGGTTTCTACGGTCAGCCCCCCTGCCTCCAACTCGTCTTCAGAAATTAATTCAGTTAGCTGTTTTTCCACATAGGTGGTGAAGTAGGGGAACTCGCTGTAAAGAAACTTGGGCTGCTTCGGAGTCACAGCCACATCGTTAGCCAGGGCCGTCTCAGCCTCTGCCGTGGTGATTACTCCTGTGGACAGCATTCTGCGAATCACCCGGTCCCGTTGTCTGCGGGCGGCTTCCTGATCCACCGCAGGAGAATACAGGCTTGGGGCCGGGGCCATGCCGGCAATCATGGCCGTCTCGGCTAAATTCAGCTCATCCACGGTTTTGCCAAAATACACCCAGGCCGCATCGGCCACCCCATAAGCCCCAGAACCTAAATAAACCAGGTTGAGGTATCGCTCCATGATCTGGTTTTTATCCAGATTTTCTTCCATCTTCAGGGCCAGGAGAATCTCCCGGAATTTTCGCTGGAGGGTGCGTTCCTGTTCAAGAAAAACGATGCGGGCGAGCTGCTGAGTAATGGTGCTAGCACCTTCCACCACATTCCGGTTTTGCAGGTTAGCCAGGGCCGCCCGGGCAATTCCCCGTTGGTCGATGCCATTGTGGGAATAAAATCTTTGATCTTCAGCGGCGATAAAAGCACTGACTAAATCGACAGGAATATCTTCATAGGTGAGGGTTTCCCGGGAGGCCGGACCCATTTTTTGCAGAATCACCCCATCGGCAGACACCATGGTGACCGTGCCGTTACGCTCGTAGGTCAGAGCCTGGGTGGGATCGGGCAAAGAGGCATTGGTGGCCTGCCAGAGGCGATAGGCCCGGGTAGCCCCTCCCGCCAGGCCAGCCCCCAAAAGCAGGACTAACCAAAAAATGGGTCGAACATACAGGGGCCGACGGGGTGGAATCGGGTTGGGACGAGACTTGTGCCGACCAGCCTCTGGCTTAGGGACATAGGTCCGGTGCCGGGGCACCGCACTAAAAAACGGGGATTGCTGGGCAGCCGCCAAAGGGGAACTTACATTCAGTTCTTTCATCCAGGCCAACCAAGAGCGCTTTCTGTTCACACGATCTTCCTCCAAACCTTTGGCCTATGACTCAGCAAATCATATTAACCGGCTTCACCAACTTTTCCAAATTATTAACGGCTGACGGGATCCCAGATTAAACCCCGCCATGGCCTAAAGCCAACCCCGTCACCAACATACCCAGCACTAAAAAAGGTTGCGCACTGGCCTGGTACTTAACATCATTTTCCAGGGGGTCGCGCAGGAAGTACATATCCTGAAACGTAATTTGGGGAATAATCAACAGGATCAAAATGACGGCGTAGAGATTTTGATGAATACTCATCAAATAGGCGGCAACTCCACCCTGAAAAACATCGATCATTAAAACGCAAATCCAGGCGGCCGCCGATACCCCAAACATCACCGGCAGGGACTTCAGCCCTAGCTGACGATCGCCTTCCACGCTTTTGAAGTCATTGACTACGGCAATACCCAGGCCGGAAAGGCTGTAAAACAGCGTCAAAATGACAATGGTCCAATTCAGGTCACCGAACAGGGCATGGCCGGCCCACCAGGGTAGGGCAATGTAGCTGGCTCCCAGGGCATAATTGCCCAACCAGCCGTTTTTCTTGAGTTTCAACGGCGGAGCCGAATAGATGTAAGACAAGAAGGACCCACCCATGGCCAGGGCCGTCAGGGTCGGGAACTCATGCCCCGCCCATTGGTCAAGCAGGTAGGCAACCCCGATGCCAGCCACCAGCAGCACCAGAATTTGTGCGGCTACCTGGGGCACGGAGATGGCCCCTGATGGAATCGGGCGGTAGGGTTCGTTGATGGCGTCGATTTCGCGATCATAGAAATCGTTGAGGGTTTGGGTGTAACCCGCCAGTAAAGGGCCCGACATCAGCATGCAGGCAGCGGCAATCAAGACGTCTTCGAGGCTCCAGCGGTAGTTGCCGGAAGAAGCCGCCCCACAGACGACACCCCAAATTAATGGTATCCAGGTGATGGGTTTCATCAACTGGAGGCGAATTTTCCAAATGGAGGTTTCCCCCGATTTGGCCCCTTTCATGCCCAGCAGTTGCCGAGTCGCGCTGCCCTGATTCTGGTCACCATCAAGGTTTACAACGTCCTTTTCGGCCCCCGTGGACTGATCGGACGATGGTATAGAAGACTGTTCAGGCATGGCTTAAAATCCCCCTTACGGCTTGCACTATGGCGTTTCTAACGGCCATCAACGACAGGTTCTGTATCTAGTCCATCATCCTTAAGAATGAAGCAGCTCAGAATGACGAAACTGCGCCTAGTTAAATGAAATCACCAGGTTCTGATCCTGAAACTTAGCCCCTGCCACCGCTTTACCCTGTAATTGGGGTGGCAATAGCAAATTGCGGCGCTGGTCTCCCGCCTCTACGGTGACCTCAGGCCCATATTGGGTGAGCTTAACCTGGCTTTTATCAAAGCTGGGTAGAAAGAGTTTCACCGTCTTCGTCGCCAGATCAACAACGGTTGGGCAGGGGGCTGTAGTCGTGAGCTGATGAATCTCCGGCAGTGCCCCCATCAGGGGTTCCCATTGGCCATTGGTGAGGGTGGGAATGCCGTGATGGGCTAAGGGGGCGAAGCCCTCTTCCTGGGCAGGGTCAAGCTGACTATGGCTGACCATTACCCCACCCACCGTTAGTCCGATTTGTTGAGCACTGCCCCACAGGTATTGCGCCGTAGCCACTGCATCCGGTGCGGGGGTGGTGGCCAGCAGTGCCAAGACGCGGCTGGGGTTACTAACCGCTTCCCGACCCTGCTCCAGGACTGAACGCATTTCGCCGGTGGGTCGATCTAAAACATCCCCCTGCCAGTCTATGGATAGTACCGCTGAAGCAACGGGTTGGATAAAGGGGGCCAAAGCCTTCCCCAGGTCAGACTGCTGAAACACGCCGCGGAATCGGCGCACATACCAGTCCAGAATCTCTGGTAGGCCAAACATGCGCAGCGTGTCCATGGCACTCTGGCCATCAAATAGGATGACGTCGTAGCTGCCGCTGGCATCGAAGTTCCGCAGGGCATTGAGAGCCAGGGCCCCATCCATCCCAGGCAGCACCCCCAGCTCCTGCCCATAGACGTTTTTCAGGAGGGGCGTCCTCAGATATTGGGCCTCCAGCGCTTTAATGTCTTCCCAGCTTTGTTCCAGCAGGGTAGCGGTTTGAAACTGCGTTACCCACAGGTTTGAGCTGAGTTCAGCGGGTTCAGCCGAAAGCGCCTGGCCGAGCAGCACAGCCGGGCCTGGGCTGGTATCTTGAATCACCAGCAACACCCGCTGCCCAACCTGGGCAAGACGTTTCCCTGTGGCAATGGCAAGGGTAGTACTGCCGCACCCCCCTTTACCTAGGTAGGTCAGGATTAATGCCATAGCACTCCAAAGGCTTCAGCGGTACATCGTTTTGATAGTAACGAACCGATGCAGCTACTGGAGAGCTGACAGTTCATCTTCAAAGAACCAGGTGGCGTATTTATCATCAAATTCAACCACCACACCAACACCGCTACCATCAACCATTTTGAAGTCGCTGATCACACCACTCTTACCGAGGTACTGCGCCACGTCCTTAGATACTCGATCGCGCAAGCGAGCAACTTTTACCTTTTGTCCGATCTCTAAACCCATGTTTTCAGAGGGCTCCAACAGCAATTCCAACGATTAAAACCAGATCACAGTTTATCAGCGTCTTGGCTCCTATTAGTCTATTGTGAAAGAGTAAATTTCCTGGAGTTGTGGTCGGGGTTCAGGGTTTAGCCCTGGGTTCTCCCATGAAAAATTGAGGTTTGCTGGGTTAGGCATTCCCCAAAATTACGATTTTTTGAAATGGGCTTTCATACACCGGTCGTTTCGCTAAAGCGACAACAACCCAGCGAAAGGTGGCTGTAGTGGAATTAATATGCTGGCTAAACGAATTCTTCCCTGTCTGGATGTAAAAGCAGGGCGGGTGGTTAAAGGCGTGAATTTTGTTGATCTGCGGGATGCCGGGGATCCGGTAGAACTGGCCCAGGCTTACAACCAGGCCGGGGCCGACGAGTTGGTGTTCCTGGACATTACCGCCACCCACGAAGACCGAGACATTATTTACGACGTGGTTTACCAGACGGCGGAACAGGTGTTTATTCCCCTGACGGTAGGGGGCGGCATCAATTCCTTAGAAACGATTAAAAAATTGTTAAGGGCCGGGGCAGACAAAGTCAGTATTAACTCAGCGGCAGTGCGCGATCCAGACTTTATTAACGCCGCCAGTGAGCGGGTTGGAGCCCAGTGCATTGTGGTCGCGATAGATGCTCGCCGCCGTTTAGACCCTGGGCATCCCGGTTGGGACGTGTATGTCCGCGGGGGGCGAGAAAATACCGGCCTTGACGCCGTTGCCTGGGCTGAAGAAGTGGTGAACCGAGGGGCTGGAGAACTGCTGATAACCAGCATGGATGCCGATGGTACCCAGGCGGGCTATGACCTGGAGTTAACCCGCACTATCGCCGAAAGGGTGCCAGTGCCAGTCATCGCTTCCGGCGGAGCCGGCAACTGTCAGCATATTCACGAAGCATTGACTGAAGGCAAGGCAGAAGCGGCTTTGCTGGCTTCTTTGCTGCATTACGGGCAGTTAACGGTAAAAGAGCTGAAAAACTACTTAATGAACCATCAGGTGCCGATACGTCTCGTCTAGTCTGAAAACCGTAAATCTAAGCAATTCCGAAAACTTTCTATGGAAGGGCTGCTGTTTTTATGAATGCCTGTTACGATGTGTAACATAAGAAGTTTACATTCTACGCTAATAGCGTCTGACGGTTTTCATGCTGCTTTTAATCCTGGCTATTGTTATTGCCCTGGTGGCTTGGGCGCTCCGCTTGATGGAGCAGGCTGTCAAAGGCCAGGAGTTTTCTCTCATGCTGGCTGGCTTTTTGGTCGCTTCGTCCGCCGCTGCGATGATGGGAGTTTATTTTTTAATGGGAAACTATATGGTTTACATAAATCAGGCTTCCCATGGTTTTCCGCAGATAGGCGGCGCAACCCAGAGCTATTCAAATGCAACTATCGCCGATCGCTCGGATCTGTATCCGGCCTGGCTGATGAAAGCTGAATAAGAATAATGAGTCAATGAGACTTTTCGGTCGGCTTTTATCAGTCAGGCCGAATTTTGTTATTCGTTATTCATCACTGTCTCCAGCGATATTTCAATAAAGAGCGTTCCAGGTGGCAGGACCAACGATACCGTCTACAGTCAGGGCATTATCAGTCTGTATCTGCTTGACCGCATTCTCCGTTTGAGCGCCAAAGATTCCGTCCAGGGCACCGCTGTAAAATCCCAGGTTTTGCAGTCTTTCCTGCAGTTGTCTGACAGCATCACCCCGATCACCCAGGCGAAGTACCGGGCGGCTGGGCGGTGAAGCCGCTTCACCATTAGGCGTAGTAGTCTCTGCGGTACCGGCTGTAGATGGAGGATCGGACGCAGGGTTGGCTTCAGGGGCTCCGTCGGTAGATTGATCCGACATCTGGTCGGTGCTAACCGGAGCAGCGGGGGTATTACTCGGTGATGATGGGCTGACGTTGCCTGCTGCTGTGCCCGGGGGGTTAGCTTCTGCAGGGGAAACTGGAAACAGGGTGCTCCAGGTGGCCGGCCCGACGATTCCATCGGGATCTATTCCGGCGTCTGCCTGAAACTGTCGTACCGCCGCCTGGGTGTTGTCTTGATATACCCCCGAGAGGGGACCGGAGTAGTAGCCTAACAATATCAGCACCGATTGAAGTTCAGTCACGGCTTCCCCCTGGCTACCGGGTTGCAGAGTGGGCCTGGAAACACGTCCGTTAACCACCGTAGGAGTCGCATTGAGATTGACTTCATCATTCGTTGGTTCTGGAAATTGCCCGAAGCTGGGGTTGGTTTGGGCGAGTATACTCCCCAGGGCCAGGGAGGTCGTCAAAGTACCCAGCACCAGATTTCTAGCCCGGTGAGGGCCTAGGGAGAGGGCAGGGTGGGCGACGGACCGAAACATAAATTTGGCTGCCAACGGGTGCTACTGATTGGAAACGACGGATGAATTATAGACTTTTATACCAAGTTCAGCTCGAGATCTGCAGTTTTCTCTAGGTTTCTCTAAGGCAAACCCCACTTCTGGACTGGGCAAAGGTTGAATCTCATTTTGGGGCGCTGTTTTATGGCCCTATGTCAGGACCAACTTCCCGTTGACCGGTTGACCCAGGACAGTCCATCGCTGGTATGGAGGTCCGCCATGCCCCAATTTGAGGCACGGTTTCTGTAGTTGAAATATTGAATTGAGTTTAGACATTGTCTCAGCACTGCGCGAAGGCGAGAATGCCATGGTAAGTTCTTCCATGGAAATTTCCTGAGAATGTATGTTTACTTTTGGAGCCTAGGGAGAAAGGTTGGATTCCACTACTTTTAAGGCAATCTTTGAAGCGCTAGCGGTAGCAGATCTGGCCGCTGTTGCAACCCGGGTTGGGGAACCGCAGGTCAGGCCACCCTGGCAAATGCTGCTGTCTGATGTGGCCCAAGGGGCTAGCAGTAGCCCAGCCATGGCAGCCCATGATTACAGTGACCGCTTTCAACAAGTCAGTAGAGCGAGCCAGGCTGGCTTTCTGCTGGCCACCCTACCGGTACTGATGCTGAACCTGGATCCCTACGGCCATCGACTCCCCTACATTTACCAGTGGGGGGCCACCTTGGGCCTGAATCAGGAGGCCGTTTCCCATCTAGGCGAATGGTTTCTTTACTTGTGTCGGGCCAGACAGATCTCTGGGGTCCATAGGACACCGTCGTCATCAGCCTGGGGCCAGCGGTGGAGCCAAAACCTGCCACCCCTGAGTCTCCTGGCCACACCCCAAAAACTGGTGTGGCAGGCTCAGGGGCAATTATGGCTGAGCCTGAAACTAGCTCAAAACCAGGGCTGGAACAGGGCGGAGTTGGGACTGGTTGCCCTGATGGCGGTGCTCAGCGGAGGGGGATACGGTCTGCCCCTGTCTCTACGGGTTCTGCAAGCAGCGGATGGGAAGAACCAGGAGCAAACGGCCAGTTTCTGGGAAAACCTACTGCAGCTGAGCCAGGAACTGTATGCTCAATGGTGTGGATGCGGTGGCAGAGATCACCTCAACCAAGGCCGTTCGGGGCATTTCGTCGCGGTCACGCCTTAAAGCCTTGGGCCCAAAGCATGACGCTGGGATCTGGTTAATGCGGGGTGCTTGAAGTACATCGTGCCAGCAGATCCGGTATTTTACGGATGCCCTCCAGCCAGAAGGGTTGGCGCAGGGTTATGGCCCCCAGGGCCGCAGCTACAGCCAGCCGCAGTATCGCCGATGGTGACACTGGACCGTTGGGGGTGTGGTTCAAACTGTCGCTGAAGAAAATGGCGTCACTGCTGCTGTTTGCTGGGGCGCTTATAATAGCGGAATGCAGGCTTCCAGCTTGGCTGGATGACTGCAACCTAATATAAACATATCTATACAGTCGGCATCCGTGCCCCCGTTTCCTTAAACATCATCCCACCTGGTTCATAAGAGGTTTATCGGTTAGTTGCTGCTTGCCCTATCTATCTGCACCGTTTGATCCGAACGCAGGAGTCTCTTTAAAGTTTCCCTAACCTATGAAGGCTATTCAGGAATTGTTAGCTGCCCTGGAAAAACGACAATCTTTCGACACCAGGGTCATGGATAAGCTCAACCTCAAGGTAGGGAGTGCTCGGAATTTGTCCCGTTCTACCTCTGGAAAGCCGGGACGGTTTCTCCGGTCGCCATGGGCATCGTCGGCTGCCATCCAGGCCACCCAGAAGGCCCTGGTGCCTAATGTCGCAGCGCCTTGTCGGGCAATCAAGCGACGCAAGGGAATCCGCCATCCTCAGCTGGCCTTTGTGATTACCGTTTTATCTTTAACCGCCGTACTGGGGCAGCGCTTTTATAACCAGCCGGGGCTCCAGGTTGGTAGCGTTCCCACGGAAACGATTGTGGCTCCTGGCGATGCTCGGGTAGAAGATTCTCAGACTACCGAAGAACGGCGTCGCGATGCCCGCAACGGGGCGCTGCCCATCTTAAAAATTGACTCAACTACCGACGAAATGGTGGTGCGCTCCCTGGATCATCTACTGGACCAGGTGAGCAGCATTCGCAGGGAAGCCGGCTCTATTCCTTTTGTGCCTACCAGCACCCTGTCCACCCAGGTGCAAACCTATCTGCGCCAGGCAGACGATGCGAGTTGGCTCAAAATTCGTGGGCTGGTAGAACCTGCTCCCGGGCAAGATTCTCTGGAAGAGACCCTGGCGCTGGAAACTTTGCTAAGGTCCCAAAACCTGAATTTCGATGAGCAAAAGGCCATTGCCGAATTTTGGTCCTATCGACAGCGCTCAACCCCCAGAGAGTTTGAGCAACTGCTGGAAACTGTGGATGCGGCCCACCAAAAATATCAGGCGGCCCGGGCTAACCTCGCCCTGCTGGCGGCCCAGGTCGACGGTCTGGTGGATACTCCCATCCTGTTTGACCTTAACCCTCGCCTCTGGTCCGATGCCGAGTTAGGTATGCGCCGCGCCGTTGAGCGCATGCTAGCCCAGGGGGTGCCTCCTGGGTTGCCCCCCGAAATCTTGAGTCGGGCGGTGGATGTTCAACTAAAAGGGAGCGTACCCCGACAAATTGAAGATTTAAGCCAGCAAATTCTGCTGGCGGTATTACAGCCAAATTTGGTCGAAGATCCAGACCGGACACGGATTCAGGCAGAAATGGCGGCAGAAGCGGTGAAGCCTGTGGTGGTGGAAGCCCAGCAGGGAGATGTCATCGTTAAGACAGGCGAGACGATTTCCCAAAGCCAGTTTGTGCTGCTGGATCATTTCAACCTGAGCCAGCGCCGATTTAACTACCTTGGCATTGCCGGTTTTGGGGCCCTGGTCGGGGGCGGGGTTATGGTGTTCCTCCTGGCTGAACGATGGTCGTCCCATAATCTGCGCCAGCAGGACTACTTACTGATTACCGCCATGGTGATTAGCTCGGCTGGGTTGAATGTATTTGGGATTGCGGCCTATGGACTGCCGGCGGTAGGTCTATTGTCAGGCAGTTTCTACGGTCCTCTGCTGGGCGGTACTCTGGTGGCGTTGATTGCGCTGCTTTTGCCCGTGGGAGCCAGTGTCAGTGGGGTTTCCTTTGCGGCAGGTGCGGTTGGAGCCCTGGTTTGTAGCATCCTGGCTGGACGGATGCGCTCCCGAGAGGAACTGGCTCTGCTGGGGGGAGGGGTCGGTCTGACCCAGGGCATTGGTTACCTGGTTTTAACGTTAATGGTCAGCCCTGTTTCCATTTCGGCCTGGTCGGGTATTTTGACGGGGGCTGCATTGCAGGGAGCCTACGGTGTTATTTCCAGCATCGCGGCGCTGGGTTTAAGCCCTTACCTAGAGCACTTGTTTGATTTGGTCACTCCCATTCGCCTGGCCGAGTTGGCAAATCCTAATCGACCTATGCTGAAGCGTTTGGCTTCGGAGGCACCGGGCACCTTTCAGCACACCCTATTTGTGTCCAGTTTGGCTGAGGCCGCGGCCCAGTCATTGGGGTGCAATGTAGAACTAGTCAGGGCAGGAACCTTGTACCACGATATTGGTAAGATGCATGACCCGTTAGGCTTCATTGAGAACCAGATGGGCGGTCCGAATAAGCATGACGAGCTGAATGATCCGTGGCTCAGTGCCTCAATTATTAAAAAACATGTGACCCAGGGCATTGTCATGGCCCGGAAATGCCGCCTGCCAAAAGCCATTCAGGGGTTCATTCCTGAACACCAGGGCACCATGCTGATCAGCTACTTCTATCACCAGGCGAAAGAAATGGCGGAGGCAGATCCCACCATTACCGTCAAGGAAGAAGACTTTCGCTACGATGGGCCTATTCCTCAATCTCCAGAAACAGGGATCGTGATGCTGGCTGATTCCTGTGAAGCGGCTTTGCGATCGCTAACGGATGCCACCCCGGACGAGGCGCTGGCCATGGTAAACCGTATTCTGCGTGCCCGCTGGAAAGATGACCAACTGGTGGAGTCTGGCTTAACCCGAGAACACATGAGTGTAATCGCTGATATCTTCGTGCGGGTTTGGCAGCAGTACAATCACAAACGGATTGCCTATCCAAAGGCCGCCTTAGCGCCAAAGCCAGCAGTTTAACCCATGTTTGGTTATTTCCTTAAACGTCTTTTAATTGCGATTCCGACCCTGCTGGCTATCAGCGCTGTTATTTTCTTTATTCTGGCTCTGGCTCCCGGTAATCCCCTGGGGGACCTGGCTACTAACCCAGCCATTACCCCAGAGGTGCGGGAAAATTTGCGTCGCTCTCTTGGTCTGGACCAACCCATTCACGTGCGTTACGTAAAGTGGACCCTGGCTCTGTTTAGCGGCAACTTAGGGTATTCCTTCACCAGTCGCTTGCCCGTGAGCGAGTTGATCGCCCAGCGCCTGCCCACAACTCTGGGGATTATCGGTATAGCCTATCTGTTAAGTGTGGCCATTGCTTTCCCGTTGGGAATGATCGCCGCTCTGCGGCGGGACACCTGGATCGATCGGAGTATCACCACCCTGGCCTTTATGGGGTTTTCGACCCCGACCTTTTTTTCGGGGCTGCTGCTGATCATTGTGTTCAGCGTTCGTTTGGGATGGCTCCCCTTTATTTACGACAGCACGTTGCAGGTAGTGAATGTTGCCAGCTTCTGGCAGGTGGTGAAACAGTCTCTCATGCCGATTACGGTGTTAGTGCTGTTTCAAACGGCGGTGCTGCTGCGGTTTATTCGGGCTGCCATGCTGGAAGAAATTCCCCAGGGCTATGTGAAAACTGCTCGGGCTAAGGGGCTTAGTCGCTGGCGCATTGTTAACCTGCATATGCTGCGGAATGCTCTGATACCGGTGGTGACTCTGGTGGCCCTGGATATTCCCACGATTTTTACCGGGTCTTTGGTGACAGAACAGGTTTTTCGCGTGCCGGGCATCGGGGCCCTGCTGATTGACTCGATCTATCGCGGCGATACGCCTGTGGTGATGGCGATTGCCTTTATCTATGCGGTGCTAGTGGTTCTATTTAACTTGATAGCAGATTTACTCTACGGGTTCATTGATCCCCGCGTGCGGTACGGCTAATAGGGAGCAGGAAACAGTGGCAGTAGCGTTTGAAGGGTCTCAGTATCACCGTCAAGGATTCTGGCGTCGATTGTGGAGCGATCGCACCACGACCCTGGCGTTCGGTGTATTGATGGTGATCGTTCTAGCGGTACTGCTGGGTCCTGGACTGTACAGCGGTTCTCCGTCGGAAATTGACTTCAGCCGTGCGCTGCAACCGCCTTCCTGGGCATGGCCTCTGGGGACGAATGATTTAGGGCAAGACCAGCTGGCCCGACTGCTGATAGGCGGGCGTATTTCCCTGGCCGTAGGGGTGGTGGCCATGGGCATTGCCATGACCATTGGAACGTTGATGGGAGCAATGGCGGGTTTTTATGGCCGCTGGATTGACGGTGCCCTTATGCGGTTGACCGATCTGTTTCTGGCTTTGCCCCAGCTGCCGCTAATTCTCATGGTGATTTACCTGTTGGGCGACCCGGTGCGTAAAGCCCTGGGGCAAGAGCGGGGAATTTTTGTGCTAATTGTGCTGGTGATTGGTGGGCTCACCTGGATGTCGGTGGCTCGTCTGGTGCGAGCTGGGTTTTTAAGTTTAAAGCAGCGCACCTTCGTGCAGGCTGCCGTGGCCCTGGGGGCGAATCCCTGGCGGGTGGTGAAATCGCATCTCCTTCCCAACGTGATTGGTCCCGTGATTGTGGCCGCCACCCTGGCGGTGGGTAACGCTCTGCTGGCAGAGTCTACCCTGAGTTTTTTAGGGTTGGGGTTTTCTCCTGATGTGCCCACCTGGGGCAGAATGCTGTACGACGCTCAGAACTACATCGAAACTGCACCCCATTTAGTGCTGGCCCCCGGTCTGGCGATCTTTCTGACGGTTTTGTCGATTAACACCCTGGGAGATCGCCTCCGAGATTTGCTCGATCCTGCCGGTCGCTAGGGGCTTGCGGGCCATAGTTAAGCAGATTTAATGAATCATAAAAATATTTTATATCGTTATCTGCTTGGCATCTACTTTCCTTATCACTACACTGGGGTAATACCACATAAATCGGAGACACGACATGCAACACACCGCTCAAGCCTTTGCCCCTACCGCCCCTACTACCACCAGCCGGAAGTCCCTGGATGCCGAACTGGGAGCTGCCCTGGAGCATGCCCGTCGTCTCACTGCGCTATATGGCATCGGTGCCCCTGAAGTGGCTGTCGCCTGGGATGTATTTGAAGAATTACTGACCGCTAAAGCCCGGCAGGCTGAGGCAACTGCTTTCTCTCCTGCCTCTGGATTCGCCGGGTACTGCGCCCTCAATCCAGACGCCCCAGAATGCCGCATTTATGATTTGTAGATTTTGCCATCCGCAGCATTTTCCTGCCTGGTCAGCCTCAGGTTATCTTTTGCCATTGTGAGCTGTTGGACTCACTGTGGTTTCGCAAGGGGCAAAAATGCTGTCTTCAGGTTGTTTCTGAAAAGTCTTGATCGCTCGGCTTTTTCTGATCAGATGAAACGTTACCTCAACTCGATTCAGGCTTAGATCTCCTGATCCTCAGCACAGCATAAGGCCCTGGTTGAACCATAGAACCAGGGCCTTTTTATGGCCTGGGGGTGTAGCAGTAGAGGATCCAACTGACATCAGCCGCTCCCCCCGGGAAGCCCAGATCGGATACTCTCCATAGCTCTGTCTTAAGGAATTGGACGGCAGCCGTAGGGGGCTGTGGCTACCAATTGTTGGCGGTTATGCCTGTACCCCTTGTTTCAAAGCTGCAAGTACCGCGTCCTGAATGGGACCATTGCTCACGACAACGCCGCGATTATCTGGAAACCGGGCTGCTTTCGAGAAGTCCAGGGGTTTACCATTCATGTCAGTGACACAACCACCGGCTTCTTCAACCACAATCACCCCAGCCGCGTGGTCCCAAATTTTTTCTTTATAGTCCGGATACTTGGGCGAGGGGAGCCGCAGGTAAAGGGCGGCCTGGCCAGCTGCGACGGCAGCATATTTGGCCTGGCTATCCATGCGCATGGAGGGGGCGGTAATTCCGGCAGCTTTGGCGATGGCGCTCTGCTGGTCTTGATTACCGTGCCCTGATTCCACACTTTCCACAAAGCGAAAATGCTCGGTATCGGAGGGATCGGCCACCTGCAAGGGCTGGGGATTGCCGCCAGCCAGGGGCATCATCACCGTGCCCTGGCCCCGCACCGCCACAAACAGCAGCCCCTTCTCGCCGCCGTCAAAGCTCAGGAAGGGACATCCCAGAACGCCAACTTTAATGTCGCCATCTTCGACCAGGGCCAGGGCAATGGCATACTGGTCGCCCCGCAGGAAACCCTTGGTGCCATCAATGGGGTCCAGGGTCCAGTAGCGGGAAGCCACATCTCCATTGCCGTGGTCGATCCAATCCAGGACTGCCCCTGGGGTAGCGGCTCCTAATACTTGCTTGACCTGATCTGTGACAGTATCCAGCACCTTCGACAGTTCAGGGGTGCGCAGGTCAGCCGCATCTTCCTCACCCACCACCGGATCCTCCGGAAATGCCTCGGCAAGGGCCTTGCAAATGATCGCCTGGGAGCCGTAATCGGCCACGGTAACGGGGCTTTTATCGTTTTTCTCTATCGCCTCAGGAACCATTACCTGCCGCACAGTTTCGCAGAGTTGAGCCGCCTTCATAACCGCATCAATGGCAATGTGTTTTTCCTGGTCGTAAGCCATAGTTCCTCAACTTTTAATAGTTAACACTTAACAATACAGTCTGCTTCAGTCTAGGGGGGGCCGCTTCGGTGCCAAAAAGAGACGCCGTTGGGATTTATAGAATCTTTAATTCGTTCGCTGATTCAGTAAACCCTCCCGAGGGCCAAAAAACTGACACATGTGCGCCGCCTGTTCAGCCGCGGCCAGAAGCGCTGGGGGAAAGTCCAGCAGCAAGCGATAGTGGCAGAAGGCTCCATGCAACATATCCCCTGCTCCCAAAGTATCCTGAACGGCTACCTGGGGCACGGCAATGTGCCCCCGTGCGTGTTCCGCAAACCACTGGATGGGATCGGGGCCAAAGGTCATTGCCCCTTCCACCATGCCCATTTTATGCAGGGTGAACAAGGTTTGCTCTGGGGTTGTTTGACCCGGAAGACGAAATTTAGATGCCGCAATGACGCTAGTTGACTGAGAGAAAACAGCATCGAACCCAGGTTTCCAGCTGCCAGCATCCACCACCACCGGAATGTGCCGTTGTCGGGCGCCCTCCGCGATGGACTGACCTAACTCCATTTGATGGCCATCTACCAGCACAACATCAATGCCCTCCAGCCATGGGGTGACATCATCGGGGGCAGCCCCCTGGAGATCGACCGCATTGCGGGATACGACCGCGCGCTCCCCGGTGGCAGCCGTCACCATAATCGTGGATAGGGGCGGAGATGAAGCCTTGTCGGGTAATAAATCGATATGGTTCACCCCCTGTTTCTTCAGATCTGACCGGATCAGGCTGGTCACTGGATGTTGCCCCAGGGCCGAAAGCACGATGGCCTCATTGCCCAAATGGCGAAACATGACGGCGGCATTGGTGGCCGGGCCTCCTGCCACCATTAAATTGTCCTGGGCCACGACTTTTTCGTCAGCGGTGGGCACTTGCTCTACTCGATAGATGCAGTCGAGGGTGGTTAACCCCACAAAAAGTCCACGAGCCAAACCAGGGTTTCTCCAGAGCGAAGGGACCAGAACTGCAACACGCTGAGAATACTACCGGCGCTCAAAATCGACAACAGGCTACCGGCACTGAGAATACTTAAAATGCTGCCAGTGCTGCCAATGCTGAGGATGCTGCCGGCACTGCCGATGCTTAAAATGCTGCCGGTACTGCCAATGCTGAGGATGCTGCCAGCACTGCCGATGCTGAGCAGACTACGGTAGCTGTTGCGGCTCAGCATGGAACTCTGGTGGGGAGGGACTAGCCTGTCATTGATAGGGTTGCAAGATACGAACTGCGGCATGATCGGGCTCTCTGGAAGCTGGATTGTCGTTAGGGTAGAATGGCAATACTTTAAGGCTGGTGGCAGGGATGGCAGGAGGCTTAATTGACCGTGAGTCCTAAAGAACTCAGCCAGTCAGCCAGGCCATTGAGAATGAGTTGCACCCCAATGGCCATGACGAACAGCCCCAACAGCCGACTCATGGCTTGAATTCCACTGGCTCCCAGTACCTTCAAAAGCAGGGTAGAGGATCGCAGCACCACAAAAATGATCAATCCAATGAAGCCAATGGCCGTGGCCGTGGCCAGCAGATTCATAGCGGTGGGGATAGCCACGGTTCGTCCGGCCTGGGCGGCCAGGCCCAGGGTCACGGCAATGGAACCGGGCCCGGCTAACAAGGGAATGGTCATGGGCATAAAGGAAATGTCTTTATGCTCGTCGATTCGCTGGGCCACATCCGCATTATCGACCTGGCTCAGTTTGGGATCAGAATTCATGGCTCGCCAGGCGGCATGGAATACGACAATGCCCCCTGCGATTCGCACCACTTCTAGAGAAACACCGAAAAACTGCAAAACACTCCCCCCCACCAGCAGGGAGATAATCAGCAGCAGAACCACATTGCGCCCGATGTGCAGGGCATAGCGGTTGCGCACCGCCGGGGGTATGCCCGTCGTCAGCACCAAAAAAATAGGCACACTGCCGATGGGGTCAACCACCGGGAACAGCGCCGCAATACTGGCGATGGTGAAATCGATAAAGGCTTGCATGGGAGGAGAAGCCGGGGAATTGAGTCACTGTAGCCTTTCTACAGCAATTCCTGGCTAAGGGTTGAAACGGTTGACTCATTTCCAACTTTTGTTTTCCAGATCCCGCACCTGTCGCTCAAGCCGATCAAGCCGACCGCGGAGTTCATCCATTTCGGCCTGGCGGGGCACCCCCAGATCCTGCAGGGTGTTGCGAAACTGGCGCTGCAGCTGATCTTCCAGGGCCCCGCTATTGGCGTTGAGTTGGGCCATGACGTCATCCACCAGCTTACTGGCCTGCTCAGGGTTGAACCGCCCTTCGCGCACCCATTCGTCGGTTACCTGGCGCAGGCGTTCGGCCACCAGGGAGGTAGTGCCAATGCCAATCATGAGTAACTGCCGTAGAAGATTGTTGCTGTCCATCAATTTGTTTCCTTAGCGACTAAATGGGGGATGCCGCGATGGCAGTTCTCGTAAACTTTCTCTGTTCATGCCTGGACATTGTGCCCCTGGGGCAACACCTCAAAAGCAGAGGGTAAAGGGCTGATACTGCTGGGCTCATCCCCATACATTCTGTCAAAGTTTGCTAAATATCCCAGGTATTGAAAGCCGAACTCTCACCTGGTCAGAGCAGGCAGCAGCAGCGTCACGAAATAATATACCAGTGCCCCGGTAAACACATAGCTGTCGGTACGGTCCAGAATGCCGCCATGGCCAGGAATGAGGGCACCGGAATCCTTCACCCCGGCATCTCGTTTCATCAGGGATTCCGTTAAGTCTCCCAACAGGCTGGAGGTGCCGATCATCAAACCCAGGGCCACTCCGGTGGCAATCCACAGGGGCCAGTGCAGCAGGTAACTGCCCCAGAGGGCCACAGACATGCTGGCGACCATACCACAGACGGCTCCTTCCACCGTTTTCTTGGGGCTGATGTTAGATAGGGGGGTCCGCCCCAGCCACTTGCCGCCGATATAGGCTCCAATGTCGGATCCCCAAATACAGGCGAAGGCCAGTAGGGTCAGGAGTAAGCCCTGGGGAATGTTCTCTAAATTGAGCCAGTCGCTGCCGGGCCAGTATCCCCCCAGGGGAAGGGTGGCTGCCCCGGTATCGCCCAAATCTCGCAATCGGATCCAGAAACAGGGGAGATAGCCGCCATAAAACAGGCCCAAAATAGAGGCCGCAACATCGGCAATGGTGGCAACCTGGGGCTGAAACAGCAGATAGAAACAAATAAAAGTGCCCCCCAACGGCAGCAGGGCATCCACGAGATTCGGAGCTACATGGGCGGTAATCAACAGCAGCTGGCTCACCACCAGGGTGGTTTTGGCCGCTGGCAGAATTCCCTTGGCGTGAACCAGTTCGAAAATCTCCAGCTGTCCCAAAAAAACAATGACCCCAAAACCCAGGGTGAAGTACCAACCGCCCAGCAGGATCATGGCCGAAGCTACAAGGATGGCGACCAGTGCGCTAATAATTCGGGACCAGGGCATAGGCAGGCTAAGGGGGCGGAAGA
>CAZPYG010000040.1:0-39143 GCA_964590465.1 uncultured bacterium
TGGATATGAGTTTTTCACCCGATGCCTACCCCTCGCCTAATCATCATCGGTCTCGACTGCATGGAACCCTCCCTGGTGTTCGAGCAGTGGCGGCAGGATTTGCCGAACCTGTCGCGGTTGATGGCCCAGGGCAGCTACGGCAGGTTGGAGAGCAGCATTCCGGCCATTACCGTGCCCGCCTGGAGCTGCATGATGACGGGGCGGGACCCGGGGGAGCTGGGGATTTATGGGTTTCGCAATCGGCGCGATCGCGATTACCACAGCATGGCCATCTCCGATGGGCGATACGTCAAGTTCCCCCGCCTGTGGGACATTCTGGGGGAAGCGGGCTGGTCCGTAGCGGCTCTGAGCGTACCGGGCACCTCGCCCCCCTATGAAGTTCAGGGATCCCTGGTATCCTGTTTCCTCACCCCCAGCACGGAAGTTCCCTTCACCCATCCCCCCGAGTTGGGCGACCAGATCAAAGCCTGGATGCCCGACTTCATGATGGATGTGCCCAACTTCCGCTCCGACGAAAAACAGCGCATCCTCGACAACCTCTACAGCCTCTGCGACCAGCGCTTTACCCTGGCGGAAAAGCTGATCGACCGGGATAGCCCCGACTTTTTAATGCTGGTGGACATGGGGGTAGACCGCATCCACCACGCCTTCTGGAAGCCGATGGATCCCCGCCATCCCCAGTACGAGCCGGACTCTCCCTTCGTGAACGCCATCCACGACTACTACGTCCATGTGGATCGGCGGGTGGGAGAGCTGCTGGAGCAGTGCGATGACGAAACCGCTGTCCTGGTAGTCTCCGACCATGGAGCCCAACCGCTGATGGGCGGCATCTGCATCAACGAATGGCTAATTGAGAATGGCTACCTGACCCTGAAGGAATCCCCCACGGAAGTTTTGCCCCTGGATAAAGTCGAGGTGGACTGGAGCCAGACGAAAGTGTGGGGGGCTGGCGGTTACTATGCCCGCATCTTCCTGAACGTGAAGGGGCGCGAACCGGAAGGCACCGTCACCATGGCAGAGTATGAGGCCCTGCGGGATGAACTGACGAAAAAGCTGTCCCAGCTCACCGATCCTGAAGGCAACTTCCTCAACGTCAAGGTGTTTAAGCCCCAGGAAATCTACCAGAAAGTGCGCGGTCGGGCCCCGGACCTGATTGTGTACTTCGACGATCTGGCCTGGCGTTCTGTGGGTAGTGTCGGCATTCACAGCATCCACACCGTCGAAAACGACACCGGCCCTGATGACGCTAACCATGCTCCCTTCGGGCTCATGATCTGCCATGATCCAAAGGCTCCCAAAGGCGGGCAGGTGCTGGCAGGGGCCCAGCTTTACGACATCCTGCCGACCCTGCTGCACCGCTACGGCATTGACGCTCCCGATAAATTGAGAGGAAAGGTGTTAGATATTTAGCTCAGAATGGCGCTGCTTTAAGGAATCCGTTCTGGTGGATCAGTCCTTGGCCCATGGATCGCTTTTGGCGTGTGGAAACGAAACAGCCTGCCAAAGATTATTGGTTATTGGCGCGGTCTGCAAAAGTGGGATGTATCCAAAACCTGATGACTGGGTGAGACGCGGCAACCGTTACGAATAGTTCTTACTTGCAGGTAGTGAAGTTTGCGTTCGTGTTTAGGATCCGGTGTGTTGAAGTATGACTGACGGTCTGTTTTTTAGACGAACCCCTTGACCGCCCTGGACCTCGCGGCAAGGCTGCAGCGGGAGTTGATCATCGACGGCAGGTTAAAAATTATTATTTTATTGTTTCAAATCAGCCGTTTTTTTGAGATTAGAGAAGATTTTCCATGGGAAAATAATCGCGCGATAACTTTCGGGAATTGTGCTTTCGTGGCCGGGCATTGTTGGAGGTTACCCTCGTTTGCAAAGCTTATTGAAGTGTACAGTTCTATCCCTTTCTTTAAGGGAATACTGATACTAACGACTCGCATCCTGGGAAAGAGGTCTGGCTTAATTTCCTTTAGAGGAGGCAGGCTGCCAAGCTGAATAGACGAGATGTTTCAGTGCCGCTGGCATTTGGAGAGGGTGAATGTTGAAGCAATTCAAGGCTATCGACCGTTTGTTTGACCAAATTAACAATTTGTTTTATCAAACTGACGAATTGCACGAAATCTTTCAAACGGTGGCCGATCAAATCCGCTCGTTTCTTCAGATTGACCGGGTCATGATCTATGAGTTCGATGGCGATGGCCATGGGCAGGTGGTTGCTGAAGCTTTAGATCCAAAAGGGCTACCCAGTTTATTGGGGCTCCATTTTCCGGCTTCTGATATTCCTCCCCAGGCCCGACAGTTCTTTGTCAAAGCCCGTCAGCGGGTGATTGTCAATGTCGCATCTAAACAAAAGGCGCTAATTCCCACTGTCCCTTCTGAGCTTGAGCCTGGGGCCCGGCCTGATCTAGATTTACGCTACAGCCCCGTCGATGAATGCCATCTGAAATACCTGTCGTCCATGGGAGTGATGGCCTCGTTGACGGTGCCCCTGTTCGACCAGGGGCAATTGTGGGGGCTGATTGCCATCCATCACAGCCAGTCCTACAGCTTTTCTGAACAGCAGCTGCAGTTGGTGCAACTGTGGGCCAATCTGATTTCCGTAGCCCTGGCCAAGTTTAAGCTCATGACCCAGGCGGCCTGGCAGGAAAACTATCTTGAGCTGCAAAAGCAAATTTCAAACGCCCTGGGCAAGCCCCTGCCCCTGATATCAGAACACTGGGAGCAGGTTCTGGGGGCGGCGGCTACCGCCATGCAGGTGGATGGAGCGCGGCTCTACCTGTCCAACTGTTTGGTTAACGAACCCAGTCAAACCTACACCTGGGGGGTGCAGCCTGCCCTGCCTAACTTAGAAGAACACCCCGTTTGGGAAGAAACGGTGCAGTGGCTGCAGGCAGAGTATCCCTTCGAGCCATCCTCGGATCAGCCCAATGCCCTCAAGGGATATGCCATTTCAGACCTGCATCAGGCTAAAGAATTAGCCCCGATATGCTGCCTGGTGGATGACAGTAGCCCTCTGGCGGCGGCCTTTGAGGGCACCAGCCTATCCAGCATTTTAATTGCCCCCATTCGTTATCAGGAGAAGATATTAGGCTATCTCAGCCTGTTTCGTGTGCCCAAGCTGGTGGAGCGCACCTGGGCAGGTAAATACGACCCCGATAAACGTCATCAAAGGCCCAGGGCATCCTTTGATGCCTGGGTTGAGCAGTATCAAGCCATTCCCTCCTGGCAGCCAGAAGTGGTGCAAATGGCCCGAGAGGTGGCCATTCGACTGTTTGCCGTACTGGTACAGCAGGGGGCCCGTAAGTTAGTCACCCAAAAGTCGGCCTACGACTCTGTAACCCAGCTGCCGGTCGATAAGCTGCTGCAGCACTCCCTTTCTCTAAAACTGTTTCACACCAACCAGGACGGTGCGGAAATGGCCCTCGGCATTTTGGGCCTGGATCGATTTAAGGCCGTGAATGAATCCATGGGGCACAGTGCCGGCGATACGTTACTTCGCCAGGTGGCAGAACGCCTGCGGAACCATCTCAGCGGCGGCATCGCCATGGCCTCAACCCCCATTCTGGGGCGCTGGCATGGGGATGGTTTTGTCATTGCCCTGCCCTATACCGGCAGTTCCCATGAGCTTAACCGGTACAGCCAGGCGATATTGGAAATTTTGCAGGCCCCCTTTCAGGTCCAGGACCAGGAGGTATACACCACCGCTTCCATCGGTTGGGCGGTGGCCCCCTACAGTGGGGAGTCTTTAGATTTGCTGCTGCAGCATGCCGAAATTGCCATGCACAACGCCAAGCGATCTGGCAAGCACACGTACAAAGTGTACGACCCGGCGTTAAATCAAAATGGCACCACCGATGTGGCCATCAGCTCAGCCCTTTATAACGCGGTTCAGCAGGAGCAACTAACCCTTTACTACCAACCCCAGCTGGACCTGGAAACTGGTCAGGTGGCAGCGGTGGAAGCCCTGTTGCGATGGCATCATCCCCAGTTGGGGTTAGTATCGCCGGGGCGGTTCATTCCCATAGCTGAAGAAACCGGACTGATTATTCCCATTGGCGAATGGGTGATCCGGCAGGCCTGCCATCAACATCGGCTCTGGCTGGGCCACGGGTTGCCCCCCCTGCGAATCGCCATTAACCTATCCCTCACCCAGTTTCAAGATCCGGACTTGATTGCATCAACCCGGCGCATTTTGCGGGAAGAAGGGGTAGACCCCTGCTGGATAGAACTGGAAATTACTGAAGAGGCCACGACCCACGACCTGCAGAGTACGGTAAAGCAGCTGAGAACCCTGGCAGAGTACGGCTTCACCATTGCCCTGGATGATTTTGGCAAGGGCTATTCTTCCCTGAATGTGCTGAAGCACTTCCCCCTGCATACCCTGAAGATCGATCGGTCCTTCGTGCGGGATCTGGAAACCGATGCCAGCAGCGTTGCCATTGCGAAAACCATCATTGCCCTGGGGGAGGGGCTGAACCTCAACACCGTGGCAGAAGGGGTCGAGAACGAAAATCAATTGGCCATTCTGTACGCCATTGGTTGCCACCAGGTTCAGGGCTATTGGTTTAGCCGTCCCCTCGCCCCCGCCGCCATGGCCCAATGGCTGCGGAAACGGCTGCAGCAACCCTGTTACCCGGTGCTGCCCGCGGTTCAACCCCAGGTGCCCAGTCGGGTACCATCCTCGCCGCTGCACCATTGTCAGGCCTTACGGCAGTCCCCAGAGCCAGGGTCCAGGCCCCATCAGTCGTCGCCGACAGCGATGGACGGTTCTGCTTCCAGGGGGGAGCCTGCTCTATCTCAGGTCTTCTTCTCGGATGGCTCTATCCACAACCGTACAGAGCAACAGCAGCACCAGTTGGTCAGCAGTATTGCCCTGAAAATCCGCGAGTCGATGGATATCGACGATATTCTCAATATGACGGTGTCAGAGGTGCGCTACCTGCTGAATACAGATCGGGTAGTGCTGTTTCAATTTGATGCCAAGTGGGTCGGCACTATCGTGAAAGAATCGGTCGACCCCCAGTTCCCGGCCATCATTCACGAAGTGATTGAAGACCCCTGCTTTCGTCAGGAATATGTCAACTACTACCGGCAGGGGAGAATGCGAGCTATAGACAATGTCAGCACCGCCGGTCTACAACCCTGCCACGTCGAAATGTTGACCAAATATGCGGTCAAAGCCAACCTGGTGGTGCCAGTGCTGCATCAGGATCATCTGTGGGGGCTGCTGATTGCCCACCACTGCCGGTCGCCTCGCCCCTGGCATGCCCGCGAACTGGAAATGCTCAACGAACTGGCCACCCACATCGGCATTGCCATTAACCAGGGGGAGCTTTACCAAAAACTCGCCACAGCCAACCAGGAACTGCGACGGCTATCTGGGGAAGACCGCTTGACCCGGCTGGCTAACCGCCACCGACTCGATGAATATTTCTTGCAGGAATGGCATCGCCACCAGCGGAACCAGAAGCCGATGGCCGCCATTTTTTGCGACGCCGACTCCTTTAAGGCCTATAACGATCTCTATGGCCACAGCCAGGGGGACGAGTGCCTGCGGCAAATTGCCAGGGTTCTACGGCAGGTGGCCAAGCGTCCGACAGATTTGGCCGCTCGATACGGGGGGGAAGAATTTGTGCTGCTGCTGCCGGAAACCAATGCCCAGGGAGCTTACCAGGTGGCCCAGGCAATTCTCCAGGAAATGCATCGATTGCAGCTTCCCCACGGGGGATCCGCAACCGGCATCGTGACCCTGAGTTTGGGCATTACCAGCCTGATTCCCACGGCTGACATATCTCCTAAACTGCTCCTGGAGCAGGCCGATTTAGCCCTCTACTATGTCAAGCAACATGGTCGAGACGGCATTCATATTTACGGTGAAGAGGCCCTGGCCCCAGCCGATTGCCATAGCCGCCGTCAGGGTGGTTAATCCCGTTTCTGTTGACTATCTGCGAGCCGAAACCTGGGATCGGGCGGGAACCTTCTCAGGTTTTGACCGGGCCAGGAGCTGCGGCGCAAGGGCCACCAGCTGGCGGGCACTTGCTGCCGGAGAAAGCCCAATCAGATCCACCTGGGGGATGGTTTGGTTACGTCGCTCCAGGTCGTACCGATAGGTGCGATCGTAATAGTCCAGAATGATCGAGCAGGCGGTGCGCAGATCCCCCTGGTAGATGGCGGCGACGGCGGTCTGGGTGCGCTGCCCCCCGAGGCGCTTACGAATGCGTTCGGTGGCTTTGATCAGCTGTTGGGGGTCAGCTTCGCCGTAGATTTCCACCAGCAGGTCCAGGCGTTCTTCCAGAGAGCGCAGCACCTCCAGGGTGGGAGCCGCTTCCATTTGCAGGAAAAATTCGTCCGGGATGCGGCAGGTGCCCACCCGGCGACTTTCCGCCTCGACCCAGATTGGTCGGTCGGTCCCCAAAAGCACGCACTGCTCGGCAATCAGGTTTTCGTAGTGTTCGGTAGAGGGTTGGGGCGGCAGCATCAACGCACCGTAGCTGCTGCCCCGGTGGTTGGCCAGGGCCTCCAGATCCAGCACGGGTTCCCCCAGGGCAGCCAGTTCGTGGAGGATTTGAGTTTTTGAGGTGCCGGTCATGCCGCCCAGCACAATCAGTGGTGTAGGTTCCTTCAATACCTGACGCACCCAGCGGCGATAGGCTTTATAGCCTCCCTCCAGGGTTTTGACGTTGAACCCCGCCATTTCCAGCATCCAGCCCATGCTGCCGCTACGCATGCCCCCCCGCCAGCAGTGGACCCGCAGGTGGCGATCGGGGGCCAGGGCTTTTGCGGCCCGGACAAAATCGCCGCATTTAGGACCCACAATGTCGAAGCCTAATTCCACCGCCGCATCCTGACCCGACTCCTTGTAGCAGATACCCACCTGGGCCCGTTCTTCGTCACTGAAAATGGGAAAAGAGACGGCACCGGGGATATGGCCATGCCCATGTTCCGATGGCCCCCGCACATCAAGGATGGGTCCCGTAGCCTGAAGGAAGTCTTCGATGGTCAGAGAAGTTGGCATGAAAATGTTGAACTACCACCTCTTAATCTTAATGGGCTGGGCCAAATCCCCTCCAGAGGTGATCTGACCAATGCGGGTGGCGGCAGGGTAACCCTGATCTCGGAGCTGCTGCAGACAATCTTCAGCCTGGTCTTCGGGGACTGCCGCCAATAGCCCCCCCGCCGTTTGGGGATCAAACAGCAGGGGATAGTCAGGATGGTCCCTGTAGTCAGCGGCATTGCTGATTGCCTTCGCGGCCTGCAGGTTCTGGGGCTGCAGGGAACTGACGATGCCCTGGCCCACCGTTTCCCTGGCCCCTGGGAGGATCGGTAAGGTCACCAGATCCAGGTCCACAGACACCCGGGATGCCTGGGCCATTTCCAGCAGGTGTCCCAGCAGACCAAACCCTGTAACGTCAGTGCAGGCGGTTGCCTGGTGGGCCTTAAGGATTTCCCCCGTCGGCTGGTTCGACTGAGTCATGTAGCCAATGGCTGATTCAATCCAGCGTCCCTTAGCCTGCCTGCGCATATCCGCCGCAAACAGGGTGCCAGTGCCGATGGGCTGGGTCAGCATCAGTACATCCCCAGGCGCCATGCCCCCCTTGCGCCATAGGCGATTGGGGTCGGCCACACCGTTGCAGGCAAACCCCAGGCCCAGTTGGTCGGCCTGGGTTGTGTGACCTCCCACCAGGGGCGTACCCGTAGGCAGCAATCCCTTTTGAATGCCCACCAGCAGGGGATAGAGGGTATCCGCCTGTTTCTCGGGAGTAGCGTAGGGCACCTGGACAATGGCGAGCACATTGTGGGGAGCAGCTCCCATGGCATACAGGTCGCTGAGGCAGTGCTTCAGGCAGATCTGGGCAAAGACAAAGGGGTCATCCACCATGGCGGTAAAGAAGTCCACGGTATGGACCATGGCTTGTCCCTCTGGGACTTTCATCACAGCGGCATCATCTGGCGAGTCCAGGCCGACGAGGAGATCCTGGGAGGGGTCGCTGAGGGCCGGAAATTCTCGACGCATCCGTTGAATAGCCAGGGAAAGCGCATCGCTGCCAACTTTGGAGCCGCAGCCGGTGCAGGGGAGGATGGGTGAGGTGAGTGAGGGGGATGAAGGGTGAAGGGTGAAGGGATGGGTTAGGGAGGTCGGTGAAGGAGTGAGGATTTTTTTGACTTCGGGATTTCTGTTTTCCATTTCAGGAAATTCCCGAAACAGGTCCATGAACTTCTGGTCGATGTGGTTCTTCCAGCGGCGAAAAAGGGAGGATTCCCAGGCCAAGGGACCCCGAGCGGCAATGGTGCGGCCCTGGCCCACGTCGATCAGGGTGAGGAACTGTTTTTGGGGACGGAAGGGTTTGAGGGGTTTACCTGCCAGCAGACGCAGCAGATTTTTGTACAGGGGTTTGCCCTGGCGTACGGCGAAGACCCCCGCCTTGGGACGGGGGTGGTTGACCATGGTGGCCACGTCCCCGGTGGCGAAAACGTTGGGGTGGGAGAGGGTTTGCAGGGTGTCCCGGGTTTGGATGAATCCCTGATCATCTAGAGCCAGGCCAGAGTCCTGAAGCCACTGGGGAGCGGAGGCCCCGGTGACCCAGAAAACGCGATCGCACTTCACCCCCCGTCCCGATGCTCCGTGAACCTGCGTCAGTGCATCCTGGTGATCTTTCTCCAACCGGACAACGGCCTCATTCAGGTAAAGCCGGATGCTCCGCTCCCGAAAAATCTGCTGCAGCCGTCGTCGGGTCCAACGGTTTCGACCGGAGACTAACTCATCCCCCCGATGAAACATATGGAAGCTGACTAGATGAGTGGGCTGTCCCAGTTCCTGTAGTAGGCGGTGCAAACGATCCTGCATGTTCAGGGTCAACTCTACGCCACCGACGCCGCCACCCACCATCACAATTGTCCGGGATCGGGCAGGATTCGCCCGGACCTCCTCTAAAAGCTGGTTCCACCGCCGCAGCAGTTCCGGCACCGGCTTAGCAGGAATTGTGTATTCCTCTGCTCCCGGCACGTTCACCGTCGCGGGAGTGCTGCCCGTATCAATGGAAAGCACATCAAAGGAAACCGGCGGATGGTTGGCACAAATCACTTCCTGCCGCTCCATATCCAGCCCAATGGCTCGATCCATATAAAGCCGACAATGGGCGAACCGGGTCAGGGGACGCAGGTCAATGTGGGACTCGTCAAACCCATAGCGCCCCGCCACATGACAGGGCAACATGCCCGAATAGGGCGTATCCACCAGATTCGTAATCAGCGTCAGCCTGACCCCGGGGAGCTTTGCCATGCCTAACTTGCGGAGCGCGATCGCATGACTATGGCCACCGCCAATGAAGACAACATCTGTGGAGATAGGAGTTTGGGGCTGCATGGAAGCTGTTACGTTGGACCTGTATTCAGGATATAGGAGGTGTCAGGTGCTGGGTACCAGGTGCTGGCACTCAGGGATCAGGGACTCAAAATCAAGTCACCTCTGCCCCCTTGGTACCCGGCACCCGACCCACCTCACCTACCTCACCACCCCACTACCCCCTCACTCTCCAACTCCCTTACCCCCTTACCCTCCACCTTTAACGATGGCCGTAGGGTCAAATATAGACAGGCTCCCGCCAGGGGTAGAGCCAGGACACCGGCATAAACCCAGGGTTGTTGCAAATTACGACGGGCCATGTCGTCTTGTAACAGGGCCGGGAACAACAGCCACAGCAGGACGAAATCGATCGTCATGACGTGGATGAAGCGGCTGGTTTGCCACTGCTGCCAGAAGTCGGCCCAGTCGCCGTAGAGCAGGCCGAAACCGAGGACTGCGATCGCGCCCAATAGCAACAATCCCCCCACCGATCGGGAGTCTACCAGTCGCAGCAACAGGGTTTTTGGCCCTGTAAATTCAGGATTAGGCTGGCGTAAGGCCAGGTAGGGTAGCAGAGCAAAGGCCCCTACCCCAAACGACAAAAGTACAAAAGGCCAGGCCGGAATGCGCTGTCCCTGACCGTCAAGGAGGGCAACGCAGGCATATACCATGGGCCAGATGCCCATAGCATTAAAAATTGCAAGTATAGACGGATTGATACCCTCCCATTCCCCTGTTGACATTTTAAGAATTAAATCAAATGTATCGGGTTGATCCGGCGGCGACAGTATAAATGCGTAGGCAATCAAGCCTATCCATACGGCCATAAAAAAGATACGTCTCATACTCACCAACTGCTAAGTTTCAATCCAATTTATCAATCAAACTCAAAAAAGTCTGACAGCTGCGACAAAACCTTCTACTCTTGAATCAACGGATTCCAGGTCAAAAAGATAGAAGTGTTAAAAAATGTTTAATAATACTCTGGACCGTAAAGTTAAATTCTTTTTTGTTTTCTAAACATCGGTCGTAACACTTAAAAAACCTGACAGATTGAGGGCACCTTTAGTACAACAGCAGTTTATTTTGCTGGCTTATGCCAAGTTCAGCCAGACCCAAAAGTTTCTTCTTTAAGAAACATTGATGTTCGGGCTGAATGAGGTTCAGTTCAGTAGAGGTAAGTTAGACTCAATCTTCGGCGTTGCTCTATATCAAGTCCAGCACAGGGAATAGTCACCGATCAACAACCATAAACTCTGGATTTGAACGAGGTTTAATCATCTCTTTTTGACCACCCGTTGCCCTTATTGGGGACATAACCGTGCTTTTTGTTGCACTTCATGAGCCTATAACTTCACCTGCTCATCACCGGCGTATCATGCATATTCGGTACTTTCTTGAGCTGTATGAAAGTGGATACCGGGATTTTGCCGGCGTTCACCTGGGCGGTAGTGATTTAACCCGCCACATCTTGGTAGATGTTGACCTGAGCCGAGCCAATCTACAGGGGGTTACCCTGAGTCGAGCTTTTTTGACCCAGGCCAACTTAGACTCCGCCAACCTTTCCAGGTCTAACCTGAGTTTTGCCAAAATGAGTCAGTGCTCTATGGTTAGAGCAGATCTGACCAAGGCCAACCTGCGCGGTGCCTTTTTGGTAAAAGCCGATTTGCGGGGGGCGAAGCTCAGCGGCAGCGATCTCTGCCATGTAAACTTACGACAGGCCGACCTGTCGGGAGCCAACCTGTGTGGTGCCAATCTCACCGGGATAAACCTGCGCGGAGCCAACCTCAGCAATGCGAATTTGGCCTGGGCCCATTTAAGCGGTGCCCGTCTCAGCGGTGCCGAGTTTGAAAAAACCCGCATGGAAGGGGTGAATCTCGAAGGGGCCTGGCTTAATGGTGTGGACCTCAGCGGTATGGATTTATCTGGTGTTAATCTGCGGGAAGCCAAGCTGAATGGGGCCAAGCTAGACTACGCCAATTTGAGTATGACCAATCTCTCCCATACCACCATGCGCAGAGTTAGCCTGACGGGAGCAAATTTGAGTAGTTCTGATTTAACGGGTTCCGTTCTGTGGGAAGCCAACCTAGACGGTGTCAACCTATCAAAGGCTGACCTGACCCGCGCCCACCTGGGAAAGGCTTCCCTTCATCAGGTACAGGTCGAGGGCACCGAATTTACCGAATCGGTACTGCCGGATGCTGCCAGAAATTACCTCTACCAATCAGTCACCGGACAGACTCGCTGGACCAACCGGTCAGCCCGCGAGACTTTAGATCAGTCTCAGTTTGTCGATAAGCTATCTAACCCGTAGCTACCGTCAACACATCAGTTCACCCGATGGAAGACAAACCCGTCAATTCCACCCCTCAACTCGGCATCATTCTGGTAACAGCCGGGTCAGAAACCGAGGCATTGTCCCTGGCCGATCATTTAGTGCAGGGGAAACTCGCGGCCTGTGTCAGTATTACCCCGATTCATTCGGTCTACACCTGGAAAGGAGAAATCCAGAGGGATCAAGAATGGCAGTTAGTGATTAAAACTAATCTGAACCGCTTCGATGATATTTCTAAGGCCATTACCCAAATCCACTCCTACGACGTACCCGAAATTATTGCGCTACCGATTCAGCAGGGGTTGACCTCTTACCTGCAGTGGATGGCTGACCAGACCAATGCTTAATCTAAAAGAGGACAGCAGGGGATCGGGTTCTGAGTACAGGGTTTCAGGTCCCAGGTGCTGGGTTTCTGACAATACCCGATCCCCGATCCCCATCCCTACCTCACCGGCGCATCAAACGCACTATCGATATAATCCTGCAACACTAAATACTGCTGGTCGTTAACCTGAAGTTTTTTATCCTCGCGCAGGGCAGCCGGAGGTTTACCCCGATGGCATGCCACCAGGGCCACATCAAAGCGACAGGTGGCATCAGTCCATTGGGGATGCTTGAGCAGGTAAATGCGAGCAGATTTCCACAGTTTGGCCTGTTTGCTGCGGGTAATGCTCATCAGGCCGTAGGCATCCCAATTACCGGAACTGCGGGTTTTGACTTCCACAAAGGCGAGGGTGCCGCTGGCGTTAGCAGGGCCTTTAGAAACGACCAGATCCAGCTCGCCGTAGGTGCAGTGCCACTGGCGGGTTTGAAGGTGCCAACCCTGCGACCTCAACCAACCTGCCACTAAGGATTCTCCCAGGTCTCCCAATTCCGCTTTGCTGAGTTCCGCTGTCATGGTGGTCGAAGCTGTAGGTCTTACCGTTAGATTGCCCATTGAGACCAGCTATAAAACGTATCTCCAAACGGGGATTTGAGGGTTTAAGGTCAGACATATGTAACAAACCCAAAAATCTTGGTGCCCCACAATACAAATTTAAATCCGTCGAGGCTGGCGCAGGCGCTTTTGTTGGAGCCACAGCACCACTAGAAACGTCACGAATACCAGGGGCCAGCTGACCTGATTTAGTATTTCCCAGTTGAATCGGTAAAACACTCGGCCGGAGAGGAACGTGACCAGGGCAACGAAGCTGAAAACCATAAAATCATGGGCCGCCTGGACCTTGCCTTTCTCTGTGGATGTATGGGTTTCAGTTAGCAAAGTGGTGGAGCCAACATACATGAAGTTCCAGCCGATGCCGAGCAGCAGCAGGGCGATGGCAAAGTGCCAGAAACTTGTTCCCAGCAGATTCAGCCCCATGCAGCCGAGGGTCAAAATCGCACCCATTTGGATCATTTGCAGTACTCCGAACCGCTTGATCAGCCACCCCGTGAGCAGGGAAGGGCCAAACATGCCGAAAATATGCCACTGAATCACCGCAGCCGTCTGGTTGAAGGAATGCAGTTCTGCTTCCATCGCCAGGGGCGTTGCGGTCATTACAAACACCATGACGCCGTAGCTTACCGTGCTGCCCAGGGTCGCCACGATGAATTTGGGTTGCTGCATGATCGCGATTAGCGGGCGAGTTTCGCCCTGGGTGGAAGCGGCCGTGAATCGGGGAATTTTCAGGCCCAGGAGTAATGCTCCGGTACAGAGTTGCAATCCTAAAACCGCCACCAGGGCTCCGATGTACAGCTCACTGTTGAACCATTCCTGGGAACCGTTGGCTATCCATGGACCCAGGATGGCCGCGAGAATTCCCCCCGCAATCACCCAGGAAATAGCCTGGGAACGAAAGCCTTCATCGGCCACATCCGCAGCGGCAAAGCGGTAGTAGCCCACAAAGCTAT
This sequence comes from uncultured bacterium, assembly GCA_964590465.1. Lineage (GTDB taxonomy): Bacteria > Cyanobacteriota > Cyanobacteriia > Phormidesmidales > Phormidesmidaceae > CAZPYG01. Next base: position 13,572 of record CAZPYG010000040.1, read on the forward strand.
TGGCCACTCCCAACAGCCCCATGGCCAGGGTAAACAGCCAGAAGTGGGCGATCACCAGACTGTAAATAGCGACGACGCCTCCAGCCATACCGATCAGTGCCCCCACGAGAAACCCTCCCTGGCGACCGATGCGCTGCATCAGCAAGGAAGCGGGAATCGTCGCCGCCATAGTCGCCACCTGGCGCACGGCTAGAGGTACCGTGGCCATGCCTTTATGGGTAGCCAGGGCGAAGCCAATCAGCGCTGCTGTGGTGATCAGCACGGTGTTGGTGGTCATGGCTGTGGCCTGGCACAGGGCCAGCAGGGATACCTGAAACTTCGCGGATTGCATGGAGGTCGCTCACAAATGAGCTTCGAGCTTATCACGATAAATCAAGCTGGTCCGGCAAAACATTCCGGTTTATCCTCAGGTCAATTCGAAGGTCCAGCAAAGCTTAGGTTAACGCTTCGCAAGTCACGGGAATGAGAACCGGGAAAGCCAAGAAATTTATTTCACCAGGCAGGACGGACTTAAACAAGCCTCTTCTCGAAGCTCTTGAGAAACACTTATCTGGCTTTAATCTTTGGCGCTAGAATCACCCGTTACAATCCATTTCATACTCAATCCCATTCGCATCCCCCCATATTGTGGGCCGGTATATTGCGGGCCAGTGCCCCTGAGGGATACCGTTTTCGGCGGAGGTTTTGAATGGGGATGCGGTATCAACCATCGTTCCTTTTGAGTTCTAAGGTCACCATGCTGGACAATCCGGATCTGCTCAGACTCATTCATCCGTTTCTTGCGGTCGTATTTGTATTTCCTCTGATTGGGGTTGCCACCTACTTTGCCATTCAAACCCGGCAGCGCAGGTTGGCCGTCAGTGCTAAGGACAAGACAAAAATTGCCCCGGTGGTGGGGCAGGAACACGTTAAAGTTGGGCGCTGGCTATCTGCCTCAGTGGTGGGCCTGGTGCTGGTTGGGTTGGGCCATCCCATTTTTAAGACCATTGTGAGTGACAATGTGTGGGTTGAAAACCCTTTTCGGGTGGTTTTTGTGGTGGTGATGTTTGTTTTCACCATTGCCGCTCTGGTGTTTCTCTTTAAGGCCCGAGAAGCCCTGTGGCGAGGGGTATTTGCCACCCTCACAGGCATGGGACTATGGATTTTAGGCATGCAGCCGGGAGTGTTTCGGCGGGGTTACGAGTGGTATGTGTCTCATTTTTATTTCGGCATGGTCGCCGCTATGCTGATGATCTTTTCCCTGGCAATTTTGCCGGAAATCTATAAATCCAAGCGCTGGCGGCTGACCCATGTCGTGCTCAATTCGGTTGCCCTATTGCTATTTGTGAGCCAGGGCATCACTGGAGTGCGGGATCTGCTGGAAATTCCTCTGCACTGGCAGGAGCCGTTCATTTATCAGTGTGACTTTGCCAACAAGACTTGCGAATGACGGGATGAAAGCAGTCCTTTCAGAAGTTTCAGGTTACTTATCATTTCTCTGCCAATTCTGCGGCTGAACGATAGGATCATTACAGCAACGGGCCAATGGGCCTGGGTTGGTAGATAGGTTATGGACCGTAAGTTACTTCTGAAGTCAGTGAACCGCTGGTGGCTCTGGTGGGTTATAGGGGTGGCCTCTCTCCTGTTTGTCGATGCCCTGCTAAATCTGCTGGCGGAGCAGTTCTGGTTTCGGGAGGTGAATTATTTAGAGGTGTTTTGGGTGCGGTTGCAATCGCAGCTTATCCTCGGCCTGATCCCTCTTTTTCTGACCCTACTTTTTACCTGGGGCAACCTCACCATTGCTGACCGGGTTACCCCCATGCCCCGTCCAGAAGATCCCGCTGCCCGCGCCCGCAGCATGGGGCTGCAAGGGCTACTGACCCTCAGCATTGTCTTGAGTGTGCTGGTGGGCATTCAACTCCTGTATCAAGGGCAATTGGTGGCCGACTTCTGGCAGGAGTCAGCCACCCTCTACGACACCCAACCCCCGACCCCCCTGTGGCCCCGGGTGCAATCTTTCCGAGCGATTGTGGCCGTGCTGGTTGCCCAGCCCTGGCAATTCATTGCCCTGGCGGTGAGTACAGTCGCCTTTTTGTTCAATCCTAAAGAACTGGGACGGTTGGCCGCCGTCTTCATGAGTCTGGGGTTTGGGCTGATTCTGGCGGAGCAGTGGCCCACGGTGCTGCTGGCCATTAACCCAGCTCCATTTCAACAGCAAGATCCCATCTTTGGGTTAGACATTTCCTTTTACCTGTTTCGCCTCCCCCTCTGGCACCTGCTGGAATTCTGGCTGATTGGCACCCTGTTTTTCACCCTGGCCAGCGTTTGTTTGGTTTATCTGCTGGGCCACGATCACCTGAGCCAGGGCAGATTTTACGGGTTTTCGGGAGGGCAGCAGCAGCACCTGTATATGCTGGCGGGGTCGCTGTTCCTGGTGACCAGCCTGAGCCACTGGCTGGGGCGCTACGAAATTCTCTATTCCCAGGAAGGGGTGGTATACGGTGCCGGCTACACCCATGTGCATGTATTGCTACCCGCCAATATTGTTTTGGCAACGCTGGCCCTGGTGCTGGGGTTGGCGTTTTTGGGACGGGGACTGCTCTCGCCGCCGCGTCGCCTTAAACCCATCGCTCCCAAGGGTCGAAGGATTAATCCGCTGCCGCCGGTTCCGGTGCGCTCTCTGCGATCGCGGTTCAAATCTACCAGTCTCCTCACCCGGGGCATTGCGATTTACCTGGGCCTCACCCTGGTGGGGTTGATTCTTGCTCCCGCCATGGTTCAGCGTCTGGTGGTACAGCCCAACGAGCTCCAGCGGGAACGCCCCTACATCAACAACTCCATCGCCCTGACCCGAGCCGCTTTCGACTTAGAGGACATTAACTCTGAACCGTTTGATCCCAGTGGCGATCTCTCCGTGGAAGATCTGCAGGAGAACTCTCTCACCATCGAAAATATTCGCCTGTGGGACACCCGCCCCCTGTTGATCAGTAATCGACAGCTTCAGCAAATCCGCCTATATTACGAATTTAAAGATGCCGACGTCGACCGCTATACCATCCTCAATTCAGAACGGGGGAGCGATCGCAGGCAGGTCCTGGTTTCTGCCCGGGAGCTGAACTATGAGCGAGTGCCCGACATCGCCAAAACCTGGGTCAACGAGCATTTAGTCTATACCCACGGCTATGGCTTCACCATGAGTCCGGTGAATACCGCCAGCCCTGGTGGCTTACCCGCCTACTTCGTCCGGGGCATTGACCATATCCCCAGCAGCCCCAAAGTGCGGGACAGCATCCCCATCGCCGCCCCTCGCATTTACTTTGGGGAACTCACCGACACCTACATCACGGCCAACACCAAGGTGCCGGAACTCGACTACCCCAGCGGCAACGAAAATATTTACACCACCTACCTGGGTCGGGCCGGGGTCCCCATCGGCAGCTATGCTAAGCGATTGCTGATGGCTCGGCACCTGCTGGACTGGCGCATGCTGTTCACCGAAGATTTTCTGCCGGAAACCCGTATTCTCTACCGTCGCAATATAGCCGAACGGGTGCAGGCCATCGCCCCCTTCCTGAGGTTTGATACGGATCCTTATCTAGTCATTGCCGACGCCGGGGATGCCTCTAAAAACTGGGGTACGGGCCCCAATCACGGCAATCCGTCAGAAGCCAGCCCTAACTTTGAAGCATTCCAGGAGCGCAACGCCGACATTAGCCTGGATAACTTCAATATTCAGACCGATGAAAACTATCTGTACTGGATTATTGATGCCTACACCATCAGTGAGCAATTCCCCTACTCCGACCCCGGTGACAACGACTTTAACTACATCCGCAACTCCGTAAAGGTGGTGGTGGATGCCTACAATGGCGCCATCGCCTTCTATGTGGTCGACCCCGACGACCCCATCATTCAAACCTGGGACCGTCTTTTACCGGGCATGTTCCTCCCTTTGGAAACCATGCCCGACAACCTGTACGACCACATCCGCTATCCCCAGGACCTGTTTCAGGTGCAGGCCGATTCCCTGATGACTTACCACATGACTGACCCCCAGGTGTTTTACAACCGGGAAGATCAGTGGCGCGCCCCTAACGAAATCTACGCTAACGAGGCCCAGCGGGTACAGCCTTACTATCTGATCATGAAACTCCCCCAGGAGGAAACAGAAGAGTTTATCCTGCTGCGGCTCTTTACCCCGGCCCAACGCAATAACTTGATCGCCTGGCTGGCGGCCCGATCCGATGGAGAACGCTATGGCCTGCGCCTGCTCTACCAATTTCCCAAACAAGAGCTGGTGTTTGGCCCAGAACAAATCGAAGCCAGAATTAACCAGGACCCAGAAATTTCCCAGCGCATCTCCCTGTGGAACACCCAGGGGTCCCGAGCCCAACAGGGCAACCTGCTGGTGATTCCCATCGAGCGTTCGCTCATTTACGTCGAGCCTCTGTATCTGGTGGCTGAACAAAATCAGCTGCCGGCCCTGACCCGGGTAATTCTGGTCTACCGTAACCGCATCGCCATGGCAGAGACTTTGTCAGATGCCATCTCCGCCATTTTCCTGGAAGAACCCGAAACGGCTCCCCCGATTCTGCGAGAACTGGAGGAAACCGAGAGCGATGCCCCGGTCCCCGGTCTGCCGGATCTGACTCCGCCCCAGGGGGTGCCTGACCCGGGCACAGAAACTGAACTACTGCCTGGTCTGGGAGATCTGGAGGAGTAGCTAAGTTCCATGCGAAAGCGACTCACCCCAGATGGGGGACCAACTGGAGCGTTTCAGGACCACTCGTTGCATTCAGCTTCAACGCACTCCTCGGCAGCACCCGCAGCACTTCCTCCACGGTGGTGACTCCAGTCATGACCTTTTCAATGGCCGAAGTGCGGAAAGAGATAAAGTCAATCTTGGCCAGGTGACGGCGCAGTTGGGCCATAGTACCCTCGTAAATTAACTCGCGGATGCGCTCATCTACTTCGAGGAGTTCTACCACCGCTTCCCGGCCCAAATATCCAGACTTAAAACAGGCTGAACACCCCCGGCCTCGCTGCCAGTTGCCCTGCTTAATTTGAGCCGGAGTCAGGTTCAGCAGAGCCAGCTGATCTGGATCAGGGGCGGCGGGTTCAGCACAATGGGGGCATACCCGCCGCACCAGGCGCTGGGCGACCACACCCAGCAGGGCGTCACTAATCAGTCCGGGGTCTGGGCCAATGTCCTTAATCCGCGGGATAGCGCCCGGTGCGTCGTTGGTATGCAGGGTCGTAAACACCAGGTGACCAGTTAGGGCTGCCCGAATGGCGGTTTCGGCGGTTTCATGGTCTCGCACTTCCCCCACCATGATGATGTCAGGATCCTGGCGCAAAATCGACCGTAGCCCTGCGGCAAAGGTCATGCCCGCTGCTTCGTTCACCTGGGTTTGAGTAATGCGGGGTAGCACATACTCCACCGGATCTTCCACCGTCACCACGTTGACATGCTCCGTAGCAATGGCCTGCAGACTGGTGTAGAGGGTGCTGGTTTTCCCGGAACCCGTGGGCCCGGTAAAAATAATGATGCCCTGGGGTTGCTCCAGCCAGGTCTTATAAATGGTTAGAGCCTCGGGAGAAAACCCCAGCTTGTCGATGGTGGTGAAGGGATTTTCTCGGGGCAGCAGACGCACCACCGCTTTCTCGCCACAGACGCAGGGCAGAGTGCTGACCCGCATATCCATGGTCTGGTCAGCTTCGTTGTCGACCTGATACTTCTCACCAATGCGGCCATCCTGGGGTCGACGGCTGTCGGCAATGTCCATATTGGCCATGACCTTAAGGGCTACCACCACCCGCCGACTCACGTCCAGCGGGAGCAGGGTAATATCTCTTAGCACCCCATCGATGCGGTACCGCACCCGTAAGCCTTCCAGCGTTGGTTCCAGGTGGATGTCACTGGCCTGGTGGCGCAGGGCACTGGAAATAATGGCTTTAATCCGCTCAATTTGCCCCTCGGCCTTCGACAAAAATAGCTCGGTAGTCTCACTAATGTTGTCGTTGACTTGCTTTCCCGTAATCGGGTCTAAGAGGGGATTAGAGGTAATGCGAGTCGGATCGGCATTGCGGGAATGATGCCAGGCTCGATAGCTCTTGGCCGCAATGGAAATCACCTTAATGTTAGTCAAGGTGCGATCCCTGAGTTGCTCTAACACCTGGGTCGGAATCTCGACCGGGCTACCTAAGTAAAAACAGTTCTGCCACAGCAGTAGCGGTACAACCGGTGGCAGCTTTTGTCCGGGGAAAAACTGAAAAAAGCGACTACAGACTTCTTCGTCTAAAAAATCTAAATGTAGTTGCCCATGGTCACCACAGATAATTTTAAGGGCCTCATCACAAGAAATGTGTCCCTGCTTAAGCTGTTTCCAAGCAGAAACTGGCCAAGGTACCGTTTGCATGCGGTCTTTATCCAAAACTTGCTTCTATTAACGCCATTGTAGAGAGTGCTGTCAAACTAATCTCTCTCTCTCGTAAAAATACTTAAGTTGAAATCTTGTTTCCATGAATTCTGATTCTGGCTTCTGCATCCTTACCTTCCCAGGAGGAAAGGCTAAGCGTCTCTGAAGACGCCTAGCCCTCCATATTATCGTTCTGCTCCAGGATGCTGAGCTAAAACCTAGGAACCGACAATGCCACCATCTTTTTTGGTGATGACAATGGTGCAGTCCCTGGGAACCTTGCCGCTGCCCTGGGGGGCAGGAAAGTTAGTCAAAGCAGGATCACCATTACCAGGATGCTGCACATTGATAAACATGGTGCGGCGGTCAGGAGTCACTGCGATACCGGTAATTTCACATCCTACCGGTCCAGAAAAGAGGCGACGGACTTCACCTGTAAAGGCGTTGGCAACCAGCATCTGGTTATTCAAGTCAAAGCCTTCCACGGTTGGTTGGCCGCCATCGGTTTCAATGAACAGTCGCCCATCCGGATCGGCCCAGAGTCCATCGGGGTCGGAGAAAGCACCCGCTGGATCTTCAAAGGTATCTTGGGAGAAGAGAAAAATTTCCCACTGGAAAGTCTTTCCCAAAAGGTCGTCGCTATCCCGCCAGCGGATAATGTGACCATCTGGGTTGGGGGCTAAGGGGTTGGCTGGGCCAGGTTCAGTTCGCTGAGAGTTATTGGTCATGGAGCAGTAAGCAATCTTTTGGGGACCAATTGTGGTCCATTCGGGGCGATCCATGGGAGTCGCACCCAGGGCATCCGCGGCCAAACGGGTATAAACCAGTAACTCGGCCTGGCTGCTAAACTTCTCCCTCAGGATCGGGTCCTCAATGGTCAGGGGCAACCATTCTCCGGTGTTATCGTCATTAAACTTAGCGACGTAGAGGGTGCCTTCATCCAGAGGGCTAACGCCACGGGCCAGCATTCTGCGCCAATTGTAGGCGGAAACATACTTATACAGATAATCAAACCGTTCGTCATCGCCCATATAGCACACGAAGCGACCATCCTTGCCCTCGGCATAGGCTACCCCTTCGTGCTTAAATCGTCCCATAGCAGTGCGCTTTACGGGGATTTGGTTGCCGTTAGAAGGGTCAATTTCAACGACCCAACCAAAGCGATTTTCTTCGTTTTTGTAGTCAGGGTTAGACAAATCAAATCTCGGATCGAAGTTATACCAACCATAGCCAAACCCGGTGGCGGTAAAGCCATAGCGCTCCTGCTCTGGGGTTGGGGTCCAACCTTCGTCCGTGGCACCAAAGTAGCCGTTGAAGTTTTCTTCGCAGGTTAAGTAGGTACCCCAGGGGGTATAACCGTTAGCACAATTGTTTAGCGTTCCCTTAGGAGAATTACCCGCCGGAGTCTCCAGCAAAGGGCTGCCGACCACAGGGCCACTGTACGTCATGGGAGTGTTGCCATGAATGCGGCGGGCATTTTCGCCGGGAATATTGCGCCACTTCCCTCTAATTTTCTTGAGTTCAACCACGGAAACGCCGTGAGCGTGCTGAGAAACTCGGACGTCTTCAAGGCTTTCAGGCTCATCTTTGCCCAGGACGTGGAAGTTAGTGCCAAATTCATGGTTAAGGGCCAGCATGCCGTGGGTATTGCTGGTGCCACCCTCGGGGAAGAACCACATGCCATCATGGCCAATACCAATCTGACTTACCTGGGAAGCAGCAGTAGGCCGATTGACAGGGTCCCCGTCATAGCTAGGACCGACGCCAAACTCTAAAGGCTCACCCCAGGCAAGTAGAACTTCGTATTGGTAGTCAGATGAAATACCAATAGAAGGTCCCACACTCTCAGAGGGAGGAAGAAAGGAAAAACCTATCAGGTTAGCCCCCCGCTGGGCAACCGCAGTTGCGGAACCCAAATCGCCAGCCCCAAAAGCACTCTCAGCTGTAGTCGCTGCTGTGGCACTTTGGACAAACGCTTTGTTCCCAGCAATGGCTGACAAAAAACCCGTCGCAGACAAAGCCGCACCCCGTACAAGCACATTTCGCCGGGACACACTGGCCCGCAGCACATCCTCAAAAGGACGATTTCCCGATTTGTTACTAACACCGTTGTCGTGAATCACAGAAGCTCTCCTTTAATCCTTGTAGACATATCTAGACAACAACTTCCCATTCCAAAACAAGTCCATCTCTGATAGACTTACAGCCATCGAAAAATTGCTATTCAGGCCCTTCGCCCAGAGCAAAACTAAAAGCTTAAGGCTTAACTCAATATTCAACTCAGAGAGAAGAGGCAAATTTTGCCACGCTAATCCACCTCATCCAAAACCCCTTGAATCTGTGCCCCCGATAGGCGACCCGAATCGATCGCCGCATCAATTTGAGCTGTCCAAAGGGTACGATTTGATTGACTAGCCATACTCTGGTTTAAACCTGTACTTACTATGCCAGTGGCTTGCTGATCGTCATTCCGACTGAGCAATGCATAGGATGCCTGAAAATAACTGGACCAGGACCTGACATCAGCCCGCTCCTGCCATTGATCACGGGAGACAATTGTTTCCAGAATAGGTAAAATCTCTCCGTTGCGGCTGGCCATTACCAGAACCTGAACAGTAGTCAAAGTGTCATCCTGACTGAACTGTCGGCTAATCGTATCTCCAGCCAATGATTCCGCCTCTGATAATACACTGCCGGTGGAAAAAGTCTGGCCATAAACAGGGATTTCAAGCACAATCCTATTGTCATCATCAGCCAAAATTGCTTGCTGATGGCTGAACAACATCAAGAATATTATTGTGCCCAACCAAAGTCCCAACAACATGCGGGGAGGTCTGAAACAGATATCTGAGTACCTGTTACTTCGATTGAAAAACATGAGGGACTTCAATAATTGGTCTATTTCGTAACAATCGCCTCATCTATATTCCCATAGGTTGTCTTTAGGGAAGTAAAAATAGGGTTAATTTGTCCTGAAGTAATCTGCAAAAAGCACCACCCTAACAAATGCAGCCATTGAAGGGGTTTTTCTATTCTTTCGAATCAGAAAACATAACCCTTATTTAAGCAGAGCTTAACTTTAAGCGGATTAGCAATTGCCATTGACATCACGGATTATTCCTCTTGTCATCCCTGGCACTGGAGGGGCAGGCCCCTGTCCACAGAACTGTCTTTGCCGAAGGGCACCCAAGCCGCACTGCGCCCTTCAACGTCGATGGCGTCAAGGCCTATGGCAAAAATCGTTAAAGAATCTAAAATAATCGTGAATGAAGAAAGGTGCCGTCCTTTCAGCCAGCGGATACTGCCGGAATTTTTCCGTCTTGTCCGTTAGGCCCGGTGTAACCAAGACCCCTGCAGGAGCAAAGATAATGGTTCAGCAAACCGGCAGATCGAGACACGGGAAAGACCTTTGGGCGGGCTATGTCTTGATCGGTCTTACAGCCCTGACCGCTGCCTGTAGTTTGTCCCCTGTCTCTTCCGAGACGGTGGAAGAAAGCGCCGCCAACGCTCCTGTAGTGGTAGATGTCGCCATTGCTAAACCCTTTGAGGATGGTGCCCGCACCTACACCGGTACGACCCGACCCGTACAGCAGGTTTCCCTTCGCTCCCAGGCCGAAGGCCAACTCCTTACCCTCACCGTGGATATCGGCGATCGAGTGGAGCAGGGGCAAACTCTGGCAACCCTTGACAGTTCTCTGCTGCAAACTAATTTAGGCGAGGTCCAGGCGGAACTGGCCGCCCGCCAGTTCGAGGTGGCCCAGGTGGAAGCCCAACTGGCCGATATTCGTACCTTGATTGAGCAGGCCCGGGTCCGTCTGCAGCAGGCCGATAATGACGCCCAACGGCTAGATTCCCTGGCGGGCAGAGGGGCCATTTCTACCCAGGAAGCCGAACAGGCCCAAACTACCCTAAAAACGGCTCAGCAGGCGTTCCAATCTGCCCAGGAACAGCTGCGCACTCATCAACAGGCTGTAGCCGCTGCCCAACAGCGGGTTACGGCCCAGGCAGCCATGGTGCAGCAGGCCCAGCGTCGTCTGGCTTACGCCACCCTCACGGCTCCCATAACCGCTACGGTTTTGGAACGATTAGCCGAGCCGGGAGATCTGATCCAACCGGGTCAGGCCACCCTCACGTTGGGCAATCTTAATGAGATCCAGGTGATGGTTGAGGTCGCCGATACAAACCGGCAGGATTTTTCCCTTGGCCAGTCCGTCACCGTTACCCTGGATGCGCTCCCCGGGGAAATTCTGACTGGACGAGTCACCCGGATCTCGCCTGTGGCCGACAGCACATCCCGTTTAATGCCGGTCGAAATTACCCTGGCCAATGCCGACAACCGCATCGGCAGCGGTATGTTAGCCCGGGTCATCCCAGCGAGTTCAGCCGCCAGTACCGTTTTTGTTCCTGAAAGCGCCCTGGACACTGCCGAAGGTGCCGAAAATCAAATTTTCGTCCTCAGCCAAACTGAGGACACCGTTACCGTCGAACACCGCACCGTGCAAATTGGCCAGACTGCCAATAATCAAGTGGAGATCCTCTCCGGTCTGTCTCCCGGTGAAGAGTACGTTGTTCGCAGTAATGCTCCCCTGGAACCGGGGCAGGTGGTTCAGAAGAGCTTGATTTCAGAATCCTCCTAGGCAAGGCGAGGGCAGAGATAGGGGTGAGTATGGTCCCATCCAACCCGTGATCTAGAACGAAAATCCTTCCCTTTAACCACACCTTTCTCACTCATTGATACCCAAAAAATTTCACCCCCCCCCTCGACCCTTAATCCATCCCCTTGCCCCTATGACTCCAACACCCAACGCCTTTTCCCTCAGCGGCCTCGCCATTCGACGTCATATCGGCACCCTGATGATTGCCTTGACCGTCTTTGTGCTGGGTTTTTTCATTGCCTCACAGCTGCCGGTGGATTTGTTGCCGTCCATTACCTATCCCCGCATTGGATTACGGGTGGGGGCTCCCGGCCTAAGTCCGGCGGTGGCTGTAGATGAGGTCACCCGTCCCCTGGAAGAAGCGCTATCGGCTACGGAAGGGGTGGTGCAGGTATTTTCCCAAACCCGGGAGGGGAGCATCAGCATTGACCTTTTTTTTGAGCCCGGGGGCGACATCGACCAGGCTCTAAATGATGCAACGGCTACCCTGAATCGGGCCCGAGATAGCCTCCCAGATACCATCGATCCTCCCCGGCTTTTTAAGTTTGACCCCTCTCAACTGCCGGTTTACGAAATGGCTCTGACCTCGTCTTCCCTGGGGCAAATCGACCTACGGATTTTTGCCGAAGAGGAGCTAGCGCGGGAACTGCAGCAGGTACCGGGAGTGGCCAATGTGGATGTTTCTGGTGGGGTTGAGGAAGAAGTCCAGGTCAATATTGATTTGAAGCGCCTTCAGGCCTCAGGAATTGACCTTTCAGACCTGCTGGATGCTTTAGAAGAGCGCAATCAGGATATTTCCGGCGGGCGTGTCCGCGGCGGCGAGCGGGAAACATTAACCCGTCTGGTGGGCCGCTTTCAGTCCGTAGAGGATTTGCGGAAACTGCCTATTCAGGTGCCGGGCACCAATCCTCCGCAGCAGGTGATGCTTCAAGATGTGGCAACAATTACTGACGGTACCGAGGAACAGCGAGTTTTCGTTAACCTCAACCGGCAGCCCGCCGTTAAGGTCAGCATTCAGAAGCAGCCCAATGCCAATACCGTCAATGTGGTGGATGGAGTTAAGGTCAAACTGTCTCAAATGGAGCAGGCCGGCTTCATGCCCGAGGGGATGGACATGACCGCTACCCTGGATGAATCCCGATTTATCCGCAACTCCATCCGTAACGTGGCCGTAGCAGGGCTAACCGGAGCAACCCTGGCGGCCATCGCGGTGCTGCTATTCTTGGGCTCCTTGCGACAGACCTTCATCATTGTGCTGGCTATTCCCCTGGCCATTCTGACCGCCCTGGTGCTGATGGGCTTATTTGGTCTTTCCCTCAATGTTTTCAGCCTGGGAGGTCTGGCCCTTGGGGTCGGTATTGTAGTAGACAACTCCATCGTGATGCTGGAGAACATCGCTCGCCGGGCGGAAGAACACCAGGACGAAATGCACAACGGGCAGCGCAGCATCGGGGAATCCATCCTCCTGGCCGAAGCTAGCAGCCGCGAACTGGAATCAGCATTACTGGCCTCCACTACCACCAACCTAGTGGCCGTGGTGCCGTTTTTGTTGATTGGCGGCTTTATTTCTCTGATTTTTAATGAGCTGATTTTGACCGTGAGCTTTGCCATTGCCGCCTCCCTCGTGGTCGGTCTCACAGTGGTGCCCACTCTGGCATCCCGCCTGCTCATGCTGCGGACAACCCGATCGCTCCAAGGGTGGGGGCCATTTTGCTGGTTCAACCAGCGCCTGGAGGGGCTAACCCTGGGCTATCGCCAACTGCTGCAGCGAATTCTGAGGAGGCGAATCCTGGTGATTGTTCTGGCCCTGGTGATTTTCGGCGGTGGCAGCCTGTTCCTGGTACGACAAATTCCCCAGGAAATTCTGCCCCGCATCGACTCAGGTCAGGCCCGTGTTTTTGCCCGATTTCCCTCTGGGACCCCCCTCGAAGTCAATCGTCAGGTGATGGACCGGGTAGATCAGGTGCTTCTGGCACAGCCTGAGACAGAGTATGTCTTCACCACATCCGGGGGCTTTCTCTTTGCCAACATTACCAGCGCAAATGCTCTGCGGGGCAGCAGCACCATTAATCTCAAACCGGGCAGCAACGTGTCGGCGTTTGTCGACCGGGTGAATGGTGAACTCAGCCAACTGCCCCTGGTGGATACCCTGATTCGGGTCAGCCCGGAAAATGTGCGGGGGTTAATTCTGAGTAATTCCCCCGTTCGCTCCGATATTGATATCGCTTTACAGGGGCAGGATAGCCAGACTCTGGCCCAGGCAGGGCGTCAGGTCATGGCCGCCCTGGGAGAAAAGGCAACCTTCGCCCGCTATCGTCCCGACGCTGAAACCCCCCAGGAAGAAGTCAAAATTTTACCCGACTGGGATCGGGTTGCGGATTTAGGCCTGTCTGCGGAGGCCATGGGCGACACTATCCAAACGGCCCTAAATGGTTCTGTGCCCACCCAACTACAGCGGGGGGATCGCCTGGTGGATATTAAAGTGCAGCTGACCCCTGGCTCCGTTCAGCGTGCTGACCAACTCCAAGAAATTCCCTTATTCACCGATGCCGGCCAGCCCATTAAATTAGGAGATATTGCCCAAATTACCACTGGTCTGGCCCCTGGAGAGATTCAGCGGATTAACCAGCGTCAGGTGTTTCTGCTGGCCGGGGATTTGACTGAGGGGGCCAGATTGGGAGACGCCCTGGCAGAAGCCGAAGCAATCCTGGCGGAGATTGACCTACCGGAGGGGATTGTTGCCTTACCGGGTTCCACAGCAGAAACTAATCGTCAGCTCCAGCAATCCCTAATTATGCTGGGAACACTGGCCGCCTTTCTGGTGTTTGTGGTGATGGCAGTCCAGTACAACTCTCTGATCGACCCCCTGGTGATCATGCTGACGGTTCCGCTGGCCCTGGCCGGAGGCATTCTCGGACTGTTCATTACCGGTACCGCTATCGGCGCAACGGTGATTGTCGGGGCCGTTCTGTTAGTGGGGATTGTCGTGAATAACGCCATCATTATGGTGGAGCTGGCCAATCAAATTTACCAGGCTACCGGCTGCTCTCGGGACGCCGCCATTTTACAGGCCGCCCCCCGTCGGCTGCGGCCCATTTTGATGACTACCCTGACTACAGTGCTGGGGCTGTTTCCCTTGGCGCTGGGCATTGGAGATGGCGCAGAATTCCTACAACCCTTGGGTATTGTAGTGTTCTCGGGGTTATCGCTAGCTACCCTGCTAACGCTGTTTTTGATTCCCTGCTTCTACACATTGCTCCACGGCAATCCCACAGATGAGTTTCAGAAGCCCAAGCATCCCCCTGGAGATGTCGATTTCAAAACCGGTGACCAGCCACCACAGGCAATTGCCCCATCAGGAACCTCCCACTAGCGTGGTCTGGTCCCCAGAACCAGGGCTGTAATTCCCATTAAAAAGCTTAGATACAGGGCTACGGTGATCCATTCTTGCCAGGTACTATGCACAATCCAGGCTCTCAATTGAATTTATGAGCTAGGGGCAGCCTTGTATTCCACCAACTTAGTGCTACGACCTCGCAGTTTATTCTGCAAAAACTGCAGTTGCCCCAGTACCATAGGGAACTTAATTAAGATGCAGAACAGAGCATAAACCGCAGAGTCCTGCCGCCCCAACTTGCCAGTTTGCAGGGTTCGAGAAAAAATACGGATAAACAGAACTGGATAACCTAATAGGAGAAACAAGCTGAGGCCGTGGGTTGGCCAGGCTAAAGCTAGGGAAACTAAAGGCAACAATAACCCCCACAACCAGTTACGGAGACTTTCCTTCAACCAGTGCTTGTGGGGACCGAGACTGTACATCCAGGCGCCTTCAGCATAGGCATGACCACCCCGAAAGGCGCGCTTCCACCATTGAGCAAAGGTGTTCATTTTGGCATCATGGATGCTCATGTCAGCATCTATCCGGAAAATCTTCCATCCCTTTTGTCGGAGGCGAACACACATTTCGGGTTCTTCTCCAGCAATCATGGATGTATTGAACCCTTCCACCTGATGAAAAGCTTCCCGCCGGGCCAAAAAATCTCCCCCACAGGAGGTTGCCTCACCCACAGGAGTATTCCACTCAATGTCGCAAAGTTTGTTGTAAATAGTGTAGTCAGGATGCAGTTCTCGTCGCCGACCGCAGACAATGGCGATGTCAGGGTTAGCATCAAGCTTGGCTATAGCAGTATCAAGCCAACCAGCGGCAAGTTCGCAGTCACCATCTAGGAATTGAATATATTGCAGATGATCCCGGGTTTGGGCCAAATGCTCAAAACCAGCGTTACGGGCCCGAGCAGCTGACATTGGCAGGGTTGGGTCTAATTCCACCACATTGATTCCTAAAGATTTGGCCAGGCTGACGCTGCCATCAGAGGAATTAGAGTCAACATACACGATTTCTCTAACCTGAAGTATCACAGAATTCAGGCACCGCTGCAGGCGCTCTCCCTCATTGCGGCCAATCAATACCAGACCTACTTTAGTGTCCATAAAGCGCACAGTTCTCTGCTTATTTGCCTTAGCCAATATTATTTATAACGTTAAAATACGTTCGACTCTTGTCCAAGCAAAAAAACTGGTGGTTACAGAATTCAAAAGGCTACTTAAAGTTTCAGTAATGGTCAAAGGGGGTTTGGGATTGCCTAAGGGGTAACTCATTATGCCAGTCGGCCCAGGACGAAACGGTTCGTGTTAAAGACCAGCCTGGTTGCGCCGGCAAAGCGAAACTTCTTGGCGGCTGGACTCAGTCTCAGTGGTTAATGGCTTGTAGTCAAGGGGGAACTGGTCTATCCCCCTCTGATCTTGATGAAACAGGGAAATTCGCGATAGTGCCCTTCCGATCGTTTTTTTTATTTACTCCCATTGTTCTAGGGCTGGTGCTACAACAGGGCCACAGCTACGCCTTTTTGATTCAATACATCCTCATGGCGATGCTCTTCCTCTCCTGGATTGATACCCGGCTTTCTTTCGAGACTTTAACCCATCCAAAGCTGTGGTGGATAGTGGCCGTCATGGTTGGCCTGGCGATCGCGGCTTTTACCGGCTTCTCCTGGATAGATCCGCAGCTGGCCTTAATTGCCGGCATCCTGGCCCTCACTCCCACGGCCCTGGCAGCTCCAGTGGTCACCAACCTGCTACGGGGACAGGTTGAATTTGTTTCCGCCTCGGTCTTAATCACCAACCTGCTGGTAGCTGTGCTGCTGCCTGTCCTGTTGCCGATAATGCTGGACCTGAACCCAGCTGAATCAGGCTTCGAGATCCTCCTCAATACCCTATGGGTGATTGCCCTGCCTCTATTTCTGGCTCAGGGTATGCGCTCCTGGATGTCTTCTTTAGCTCGCCAGGTTAGGAGGCTAAAGCCCATCACGTTTTATTTATGGTTAATTGGACTTTATTTTGCCTCAGCCAAAGCAGGCTACTTCATCCGCCACAATGACCAGAGCCTTCAGTCGTTAATGCCTATTGGCGTTGTGGCCCTGGTGCTGTGTACGCTGAATTTTGCCCTGGGGCGATGGCTAGGTCGCCCTTCCCTGGTGCAGGAAACCGGGCAAGCTCTGGGGCAAAAAAATACCATGCTAGCGGTGTGGGTTTGTCTGACGTTTCTAGCCCCCACCCTGGCTCTCGGTCCCATGTTCTACATTGTTTTTCAAAACCTTTACAACGCCTACTTGATGTCTCAGACAACCCACCGTTGAAGCCAGGTCACCATTTCGGGGGGTAAGGGCTGTCGCCGTCGTGATTCCCTTCCTATGCAGACATGGCGGGTGCAGGCCTCAGCTACCAATTTATTAGGCTGGATCAGAAGGGCGATCTGGTACCGCACTTGAAAGCTGGATTCGTCTAACCGCTCTGGTTCGAGATGAATCTGGAGTTGATGGCCACACTCCATGGGATGGCGAAAGTCAATAGTGGCCCGCACAATGGGGTAGGCCAGGGGCCCCTGACCAAAGAACTCGCTCAGATCTATCCCAACAGCCGCCAAGGAAGCTTCGTAGGCCCCATGACAGATGGTAAGCCCGTTGGCAAAGTAAACCACCCCAGCCGCATCAGTTTCATGGAAACGTACCGTGTGATTAACGGTAAAATCCATCCTTCATCTCCAGAAACCTAACCCCTAGACAGTAGAACACAGGAAGGTAAACAAATTACCGTCAAATCATTATTTACTACGATTCACAGGGTTACCAGCCGACTAGCTAGCATTGGGCTGAGCCGGACGGAAGGGATAATTTTCCGGTAGAATCTCTTCTACACCTTCCCCGGCTTCCCCGGTTTGCCCAAATGCCATGAGGGGATTATTGATAATTTGCATCAGATTGGCGACGCCATATTCCAGAACTTCCTGGGCATCTACCGCTACCCAGCCCTGGGCCGTCAGCTGACGCATTTCAAAGTGCAGGTGAGGACCGGTCGAGGTGCCGGTGCTACCCACTAAACCAATCACTTCTCCCTGCTCAACCCATTCCCCGGGCTGTACGGCTACTTTAGAGAGGTGGGCATAGCGGGATTCCAGCCCTTCATCATCATGACGCAGAATAACGGTTAAGCCATACCCTCCCAAAAAGTCGGACACAGAGACTCGCCCAGAACGGGTCGCCAACACTGGAGTCCCCGTAGGGGCAGCCAGGTCGGTGCCGGCATGGAAACGCCAGCTTTGGTGAATGGGGTGCATACGCCAGCCAAACAGGGACGTAATTGGAGCCGGAATAGATAAGGGAAAGACATATTCTTCATTGCCCCGGCGCAGCACATTCAAAGGACGCAGCTTTTCATTCAAGAACTCCCGGCTGATAACCGTGGTGCTCCCCAGGGTAACTCCGCGGGAGCTGACATTTACAGGCCCCACCTGAATTCCGCCAGAATTATTATTCGATGCCGCTACCGGGTTAGAGGCTGAGGCTGCACAGGTTGAAGCGGGAGAGCCTTGGCCGCCAGGTACCGAAATTTGACACCCGGTAGAGCGTTCGGCAAACACGACGTTGGGGGTGGCCGCCGGAGGCTGAGTGGCACCAACGCTGTAGTCTGTGGGGTCAATAAACACACCGCCACCGGGTTGAGGCTGGGAGGGACCGTCTTCCATGAGGCCCTGGGCTGCTGTATCTGCCGCTTCATTGGCCACATCTTGAGCGGTGGGAACGGCGATCGTCTGTTTTGGCTCACCCCCCTCAACGGTTGATTGATTGGCCCGCTGAAGCGCTTCAACCATAGAGGGAGCAGAAGCCGGGGCGTCGGCAACAATGGCGGGAGGATTGGCAGGAACGGGGGGATGCATCTGGTTTTGCTCTGGTGAAGGAGACGTCAGAACGGTGGGAGAAGCCTTAGGCGGGGACGGCGAAAATGCCGGAACGGGGGCAGGAGCGTTGGGTAAATTTAAGGTGACGTGGGCGGATGGTTGGGGACTATGGGTACTCGATTGGGCTGGGTTCAAATGGTTTGCCGATGTCTCGTAGGCTTCTTCTGCCGCCAACGCATCATCTAAATGAACTGGTGCGCCGGTATTTGCAAAAGCTATATTACCACTTCCGTAAAGCCCTGCACCCCCCAGTAACACAAGCATTCTCGTCCAACTAAGCGAAGAACTGAGTTTGCCATCTTGAGAGGCAGGCTTTGGATTCATACTGTTACTGCTATAGTTCATCATCTTAATCGCTACGCATTGTAGCCCAAAGCTACTTTACCTGGTTCAATTTCTAGTTTGTGGGCAAATTGCTGTTCGTTGGCAGGGGACTGAACCTGCAAATTACCCGAGGCGGCAATTCCCACAACTTGCACCTGTTGATCTTGGATGGTAATAATTTGTCCCAAATGGGCCATATAAGTTTGATATTCATTCAGCAACACCTGGTTACCATAGTTCTGCCAGTAGAGATAGCCCTGGAGCAGGCCATAGAGAGCTACAGCTGCCAAACCCTCTAAGCTATTCAACGGGGGGGGAGGCAAATCCGGTTGAAAGATCTGCTCAAGGGAAATTCCGGAAGCGGGTACGGCATTAAACCCATTCAGGCCCAGGCCAATGACCACATCCCGAATGATGGTGCCCTCTACCCGGGTTTCAATCAGCAGACCTGCCACCTTTTTCCCCCGCACAATGACGTCATTGGGCCATTTGGCCTGGGCCGAGATGCCCAAGCTACGCAAACTCGTCACCAGTCCCCAGGCGCTGGCGATAGTCAGGTATGGGCTATCGTGTACCGGGAGTTCCGGTTTCAGACTAAGGGACAGGTACAGGCCACCGGGCCCCGATTGCCACTGCCGCCCCCACTGCCCCCGCCCGGCAGACTGGGTCGCTGCCATGAGCACCGTTCCGGAGGATGCCCCCGTGTCAATCAGATTCCAGAGTTCCTGATTGGTAGAACCCACTGCCAATTGCCAGTGCAATTTAAACGATGGCCTGACTGCCCAAAAAAGCTCTACTACCCCCAGTTCACGGGGAGGAAGAGAAAGTAGCTGTCGCAGAAGCTTTAGATCCACCGGATGGTTTCCTCACCTGGGAAGGTTGTATGACATTTTGACCCGATTGATAGGGTTGGTGAATAACAGGGAACCAACAACACCGAAAAAATACTGAGAAACCAGCAATATTACCGTATCACTTCATTAAACCTTCGGTGGAATCCCAGGGTTAGCCTGAAAGGATTTTGATGAAACCCCTAAATTGCTTAACATGAAATCCATATTTGGTGGAAGGCGCTATGGCAACTTGGCAATGGATTCGGTGGCAGGACAAGAACTACCTCACCTGTGATTTATTAAGCCCTTGGCCCCATGGCTTTTTTACCCGTCATTTCTGGCCTCAAGCCCCAGCAGAACTGACGCCAGTTTTGCAAGCTGATACGACGGTTTATCGCCTCAAGCAAGTTCATGGCAACCGGATTATCAGCCCCCGACAGATGGCCTCTGCTTCTACTGCATTGAGGGAGGAGTTGACCAGGCCTGAAGCCGATGCTCTGATTAGCGATGCTACCCGGCAGGCTCTGTGGGTTTGCTCGGCGGATTGTAGCCCTGTGCTGATTGCTGATCGAGGGAGCGGGCAAGTGGCTGCTGTGCATGCTGGTTGGCGGGGTACTGCCCTAAAAATTGTGCCCTTGACGGTGGAAAAACTGCTTGCTCAGGGGAACCAGTTGGAGAATTTAGTGGTGGCCATTGGCCCCGCTATTGCCGGGGAGGTTTACCAGGTTTCTGTTTCGGTGGCGGCCCAGGTCGGGCGAACTATCTTCCCATCAGTTGATGCATCGGATGTCGCGGTGACGGAGGCCCTTCTGGCCCTGGAGGATTCCCCTCTACATCCTGATGCCGAGCCAGGACGGATGAGATTGGATGTGCGCCGGGTAAATGCTGTACAACTCCAGCAAATGGGTTTAACCCCCGGGCAAATTTCCCTGGCTCCCCACTGCACGTTTCAAGAGCCAGAACAATTCTTTTCCTACCGTCGGACCCACGAGAAAAAGGTGCAGTGGTCTGGCATTGTGAGCCGCTAACCTGGTCAGCACGGTCTCTCTTTCCTGGTGGAAACGGAGACCTCGCGCCTTCTGTTTGACACCGACCAGGGACTGGCCCTACGCTACAATGCCCAGCTAAGGCCTGGTCGCAACAACTCCATCCATACAAAATGGTGCAGAATTAAGGACGCTCTCTGCTGGGGTCTGCCATGAGAAATCTCGCCTACGTCCTTGCCATTTTTATAGGACTCCCCTTTTTAATTTTGGCCAACTTGTTTCTCTACATGCGGTCGGCCAACTGGAGCGGCGAAGATTATGACAGCTTAGTCACCTATGAAGCCTATCCCCCAGGGCCGGAAAATCCCGAAACCTTTTCGGTGGTGAGCTACAACGTCGGTTACCTTTCAGGGTTGACCAACCAGCAGGCAGTGGATCGCAATCTGGCCCTGACGGAGCGCAATCAGGACACCGCGATCTCAGCCCTGCAAGAGGCCAACCCCGACATCATCGGCTTTCAAGAAATTGACTTCGAAGCCTACCGTTCCTTCGAGCGTAACCAGCAATATGCGGTGTCCTCAGCATTGGCGATGCCTTTCGCCGCCATCGCCATCAACTGGGACAAACGCTACGTCCCCTTCCCCTACTGGCCCCCAACGGTGCATTACAAAAAGGTCGTGTCGGGGCAGGCCATCCTCAGTCGTTTCCCCATCACTGCAAACCAGCGCATTGTGCTGGAAAAGGTGCCCGGCAATCCCTTCTACTACAACGCCCTGTACCTGGACCGGGTTGCTCAAGTTGCCGAAATCGACCTGGACGGGCAACCCCTGATAGTAATCAACGTCCATCTGGAGGCGTTCGACTCCCCCACTCGCACCCGCCAGAGTGAGTTTGTGCTGGCCCTGGCTGAAGACTACGCCGCAGAATATCCCGTCGTCCTGATGGGTGACTTCAACAGTTCCCTTAACCGTACCGCCGAAGGCGATTCCCGTTCCATTCAGGTGTTTTTAGATTCCTCGGAGTTTACCTCCGCTGTGCCCGAAGCTTCTTTCCCGGAGGCCCGAACCTTTCCCTCTGACCAACCGGACTACACCCTGGACTATATTTTTTATACTCCCGATACTCTACAAGTTCTGGATTGGCAGGTGCTAAAAAGTGCGGCCCAGGCGTCGGATCATCTACCGATTCAGGCCACCCTTCAGCCCCGATAAATTAGATTAGCCACCCAACCCTGTCAAGGTGGCAATGTTTTCTCAAACAACTCTTTCAGCCAAAGTCAATAGGGACGTTCACCCCACAGACCATTGTTTAATTTTATGGCTTGTAGCATGGTGTCGTTTTACGAGACCCCCGTTTTTTCTGAGAAACCATTGTCACCCTTGCAATTCCGCCGCTTACCTTGAGCAGACTGCAAAATTTTTTTTGCCTGCTGGCACAAAACTTCTGGAATCCCTCGAAAATATGTTGTAGCATGCGTAATACAACGTACTCCTGCAACGGGACGTTATCTCTATGGCTTCCTTACAGAACATCGTTCAATACTACAGCCGCTACCGTTTAGCAGCCTTTTTCAGCATTACCGCCAGCAGCCTGTTTCAGGTGGTAGATCTGGCGGTGCCCTACTGCATTGGGCAAATTCTCAACGTCCTGTCTGACCAACCCCTGGATGTTGTCAGCCAGAATCTGGTGGGCGGTGTTGCCGACCTGTCAAACCAGCCTGTGGGCAAAGGGCTTGCTCTGACGGTATTTCTCGCCATCATCTTCATGGTCACCGTAGTCCGGGCCCCGATTCAACCCTGGCTGGGAGACTGGTTCCACTGGGATATTGCCCTGCGCACCCGGCGGGACCATTCCCAGGCGGTCATCTCCAAACTACTCACTCTGCCCCTGGGTTTTTATGACGAAAATAACCCCGGACGCATTGCCGGACGGGTGGCCCGGGGGATTTCCAACCACACCTGGACCTATCCCGAAATTGCCGGGCAACTGGTTCCCAAACTGATGCGCATTACCGGCATCTTTTTAATTATCTGGTGGATCGACTGGCGCATTGCCCTGGCGTTTTTGGTGTCGTTTTTTGTCATTTTGGGCTTTAGCCTGAAGGATCTGATTCGGCTGGTTAAAAAAGAGCGGGTGCTCGACCGCTATATCGAAAACACCGAAAGCCGGACTTCAGAGATTATCTCCAACATTAAAACCGTGAAGGCGTTTGCCGCTGAAAATCAGGAACTCAAGCGCCAGAGCCAGCGGTTGCAGCGAGAATTCCTGATGATCGACAAAATCATCCATAAGGGCTATATCATCCTGACCACCTGGCAGGAACTGGTGATTCAAACCTGTGTGTTTGCCATTCTGGTGCTGACCCTGGTGGCCACCCTGCGGGGCAACATCTCCCTGGGGCATTTCGTTACCACCCTGACGGTGTCGAGCATGGCTTACTCTGAGCTGGAGCCCATCAGCAACCTGGCGGAAATCTTTGCCCGGCGGATTGCCTCGATGCTGCGGTTCCATGAATTCATGGCCGAGCCCCTGGGCACCGACGTGGTGAACCTGGTGGATAGCCCGGCAGGCTTGCCCAGCTACCAGTTCACCGGTAAGGTACATTTCGACCAGGTCAGCTTCGGCTATGAAGACAAGCCCGTACTACAGGATATTGATCTGCTGATTGAACCCCGTCAGACGGTGGCCCTGGTGGGTCGTTCCGGTTCCGGTAAATCCACCCTGGTGAAGCTGCTGTTCCGGTACTTTGACCCCCAGAACGGTCGCATTCTGATCGACGGCGAAGATGTGCGCCGCCTGGATGTTACCGGCTACCGTAAGCGGCTAGCGATTGTGCACCAGGAGGTGGATGTGTTCAACGGCACCCTGCTGGATAACCTCACCTACGGCAACCCCGCCGTACCGATGGAGGCAATCCATGACGCCTGCCGCATTGCCCGGGTGGATGAGTTCATTCACGGCATGCCCCAGGGATACTACACCGTAGTGGGGGAACGGGGCGTTCGCCTCTCGGGGGGGCAACGGCAGCGGTTGGGCATTGCCCGCGCCCTGCTGGTCAACCCCGACGTGCTGGTGTTTGACGAAGCCACCTCCAGCCTCGACTACGAATCGGAGCGCTCAATTCAGCTGGCCATGCAATCTATTTTGGGGACGCGCACCACGCTGATTATCGCCCATCGTCTCAGCACCGTGCGGGAAGCCGACAAAATTGTCGTGCTGGAAGCGGGTCGCATTGTGGAAGTGGGCAGCCACGATGAGCTGCTGGCCCATGGCGGCATCTACCACCGGCTGCACGTACTGCAGGAAACGGGAGATTTTTTGCCGTAATGCAGTTTTGTAGTTAGCCCCATACAACTTCCCCAGGGGTGCACCCCGTTTTTGCCAAGTTTCGTTCCCCATTAGCCCTCAAGGAGAGTCAGATTTCACGGTCCCTCGCCCCTGGGCTGCTGGATATACCCATCTTGGCCCTTACCCCCTCAGTCCCCCTGACTCAAAAATGCCCATCCTGATGCTGACGGGGCAGGGGAGTGAGGGGTATCGGCAGGCCGAAGCGCTGAATGCCGGGACCGACGACTATGTCACGAAACCGTTTGATGCGGAAGAACTGATTGCCCGTATGCAGGCGCTGCTGCGCCGGAACGGGGGAACTCCCCAATCCATCCGGACCTGGGCTTATTTATCCGTTGATCCCAGCAGTCGGCGAGTCACCTATGGCGACCGACTGTTATCCGTGACTCCCAAGGAGTACGGCATTCTGAAGTTGCTGCTGCGCAATCCGCAAACGATCTTCAGCACCAGGCCATTGCTCGACCATACCTGGAATTCTACCGATGTTCCGGGCGAAGAAGTGGTGCGCTACCACATCAAAGAATTGCGGCACAAGTTGTCGGATGCCGCGAAACAGTGACATTAGCCGTCCCAGCGGAGCAACAAAGCGAAACATCTCTGACGATGAACTTTTACGCTGGACGCTAAGGATATTGGAGCACTCTAAGTCTTACCCCTCCATGATCATTTTTCTATCGCCAAATGATGACGCACTCCCGATGTAACTGCTATGATGGCTCAGTTGCGTAAACCTTGCATAAGGAGCAAGACCAAAACCCCAAAAATCTTCATTGGGGCGATTAGCACAGTGGTAGCGCGCTTCCTTCACACGGAAGAGGTCACTGGTTCGAACCCAGTATCGCCCATCGTTACTTAAACCTCTGAAAGCATTGGCTTACAGCCCTCCACGGCTTGTTTTTCAGGGCTTTTGGAGAAGGCAAATATTCCAAGCGCTGGAAGTGGCCTTGTAACATTTGGTCATTTTTGGGTTCCTTTAGCTCCAGTTTGACTATCATTTGACTATCAGGGTGAGTACATTCGTACGCTACCGATGTACCACTTTTGAGCATTTCACCATGTACAGCAAAAAATCAGGCAGAGCCCCCAAAGGCTCCGTTGGCGTTGAATCCTTTCGCGGCAGACTGCGGATACGACTGCCCCGCCACCTCTATGACGGCAAGCAAAAGTATCTTTCTACCGATTTAGCCGATACAGACGTCAACCGAAAAGTTGTAGCAGCCAAAGCCAAGCTCATGGAGTCAGACATAGCTCTTGAGCGCTTTGACTACACCCTTGAGAAATACGGCAAACCAAAACCGCCTCAGCTAACGGTGCTAGAGCCTTTAAAGGTACAGAGCATCAAGGTTATAGACCTGTGGGAGCGATATGCCGCCCATAAACTTCCTGGGTTAAAGCCAAAGACCCAGGAGAAGTACGATAATTTCACTCGGCTCTACAAGAAGCTGGGAGATTTGACTATCGATGAACCCTTGATAGTCAAACAAAAACTAGAGCAGGTCACAACCATCTATCGCACTAAGGATGGCCTCATGTACCTGGCTGCAGCCTGTCGTTGGGGAAAGAAACACAAAATAGTTTCCTCCAATCCCTTTGACGGAATGGCTCAGGAGTTGCCCAAATATCGTTACCAGGTGGATCCTAAGCCCAATGCCTTTACTGAGGAAGAGCGAGATCAAGTCATCGAGGCCTTTCGAAACGACAGGCGCAAAGGCATGAACTATAGATGCTACGCAC
>CAZPYG010000041.1:0-38728 GCA_964590465.1 uncultured bacterium
GAAAACTGGACGTTCTGGAGCACCCCCTTTGTGGGCGGCAAGCTAGAGGGGTAAGGATAAGGATACAGGAGGCATTGCGCTTGCCCTAGAGCAAACCTGGGGCGGTAAAAGTCCCGCTTGCTTCCAGCACCATGCCTTTACTGCCACCCGTCTGAGACCACAGGTCTGAGACGGGTGATCCTAGACTGCTGCTGCAGCGAAGCCCTTAGACGGCCGAGGCAAATCGAATTTTGAGATAGTCCTCATCCATCTTGGCCCCTGCCGGTTGCAGGGCCGCCAGGGCCTGGGGCAATACCAGATTGCGCCGATGGTTGCCAATCCGAATATTGAGTTCGTCGGCTGACTTGCTCAACTCAATCTTGTCCTTAGGAATACCCGGCAGGTAGAGTTCCAGGCTGTAGTTATCTGCATCTTGCACCACCCGCATGGTGGTTTCTTTGTAGTAGACCTGGGTGGGGTCTTCGTCTTTGTAAAGGATATCCTTCAGTCGATGTAGGGCCTCAATGCCGTACATTTCCTCGGCGAACAAGGGAGCTTCCTTGACCGGGAGAGGCCGGAAGTTCTCGTGAATTTCGTGTTTATACTGCTGCTGCTGTTCTTTCCAGCGCTGGAAGAAGGGATCTTGCACCGTGTCGGGAATGATCCGGTTAGCGATGACCAGGTCAGTGCCCACGTTATAGAGGCTGAGGTAGGCGTGGGCCCGCAGGGATTCTTTAATGACCATCTTTTCGGGATTGGTCACCAGGCGCACGGAGGTGGTCCCCGTATCGGTTAACACCTTTTCCAATTCCACCAACTGCTCGTAGAACTCGTAGGGGGCATCCATGACCTCAGTGGAAGGCAGCGAAAACCCCGCCACCGGACGAAACAGCGGTTCCACCAGCGGACGCAGGGCCGCTGACACCGCCTGGAAGGGCTTGTAAAGCTTGCGCATATACCAACCCGCCACCTCCGGCAGGCTCAGCAGCCTCAGGGCTGTACCGGTGGGAGCAGAGTCAATGATCAGCACATCATATTCCCCTTCGTCATAGTGGCGCTTCATGCGCACCAGGCTAAAGATTTCATCCATGCCGGGAAGAATCGCCAGTTCTTCCGCTTCTACCCCTTCCAGGCCGCGAGCCTGCAGGACTTCAGTGATGTAGCGTTTGACCGCCCCCCAGTTGCCCTCCAGTTCCATCAGGGCATCCAGTTCAGCGCCCCACAAGTTGGGCTGCACCTGGCGGGGGGTGTGCTCCAGATCCATATCAAAACTATCGGCCAGCGAATGGGCCGGGTCAGTACTCAGCACCAGGGTTTTGTAGCCCAACTCAGCGCACCGCAAACCAGTGGCAGCTGCGACAGAAGTCTTACCAACACCGCCCTTACCGGTCATCAACAATACCCGCATATGGGTTCCTCGTCTCGCTTATCCTAGTATTCCCTTACTGTTTAATCTAACGTCTTTGGGATCGCAGGTTCGCTTTTCCCCATCCAGAGTCCTTGAACCGTCAGCACCGCACAGGGAGCGTGGTGCATAACGTAGCTGCTGACACTACCTAACAAAAACTCCCCCACGCCCTGGCGACCCCGTCGGCCCATAACAATCAGGTCGGCC
Source organism: uncultured bacterium (assembly GCA_964590465.1). GTDB lineage: Bacteria > Cyanobacteriota > Cyanobacteriia > Phormidesmidales > Phormidesmidaceae > CAZPYG01. Next base: position 1,595 of record CAZPYG010000041.1, read on the forward strand.
TCCCATTCTGTCGCCACGTCACAAATTCGGCGATTAGGTTCGCCAATCACCTGGCTGGCCTCCGCCGGAATACCCTGTTGTCGACCCTGGGTTACCAGCCCTTTCAGCCAGGCCAGGTTTTTACGCTCGAGCATTTTCCATTCTTCGATATAGGCCCCAAAGGCTTCCGTGTTGACCGTGGTAAACGCCCCATCCAGTGTCATGTATACAGGGTCTGGGAAACCGCTTCTGAGGGGAAACATGACGTGCAGCAGATGCAGCGATGCCGGACCAGCCTGGGCAACGGCCAGGGCTTCAGCCATGACATGGGCGGCTGTCTCCGCATCATCATCCAGGGCAACCAAAATCCGCTTAAACATGGGGCACCTCACTGGCAACCGGATATGCTTTAAGTGTGGCAGGGATTAACCCTAAACCATAAAGATTCCAGTCTTCTTTAAGGTCCTTGTTTAATAATTGACTACAGACTCTTTTCTGAAGGAGCTTCAGCTTCCCCATGAACCGCTTTCGCAATGTTCTAACCATCCCAGCCCTTGCTTCTACCCTGGTACTAGGGTCCCTACCATTCCCCCCGGGCAGCACCTTGGCGCAAACCAGCCCCGCCCCCCCCATGGCGCAACTCCCCCCAGCCCCGGACGAGATGGTTGATTGTGACATCTTGATTGTGGGCGGTGGGCTGGCCGGTACCGCGACGGCCTACGAAAGTTTGCTCACAGGCCACACCGTTTGTATGACGGAACTGACCGACTGGGTAGGAGGGCAAATTTCTTCCCAGGGAACTACGGCTCTGGATGAATCAAAAGAACAGAGAAACCTGTTGTTTTATTCCCGGGGATACAAAGAGCTGCGAGAGCGGGTCGAAGCAAAGTACGGCGAGCTGAACCCGGGCCAATGCTGGGTTAGTGCGACTTGCTTCATGCCCTACGATGCCAACGCCATTTTGATGGATATGCTGGCCGATGCCGAGGCAGAAGGCGACGGCGAATTAAAGTGGTTCCCTAACACCGTGGTCAAAGACCTGAGCCTGAGCGCAGACGGGCGGCAAGTTGAATCAGTGGTTGCCATTCAGCACAGCCCCGCTCCGGGTACAGCCCCCCTCAACACGGACTTTCTCTCCGAAATTATTGAAGACGCCTACACCTACGAAGATTCTGAACGGCTGACGAAAACGGTCATCCAGTTTATGCCCACCGAACCCGCTGTGGCGGAAGCAGAAGCAGCCCCGCCCCGCCCGGTAGATTGGTACGTGATTGAGGCCACGGAAACGGGCGAACTTATCGCTCTGGCCGATGTGCCCTATGAGTTAGGGTTAGATCCTCGATCTCCCCTGAATCCTTCCTCCCCGGTGGCAGCACGGGATCCCTACTGCACCCAGGGGTTTACCTACACCTTCGCCATGGAGCACACGGAAGAACCCCAGGAATTTGATGTTCCAGACTTCTATAACATTTACGAACCCTACTACAGTTGGGAACGGACCCGCGAAGGATTTGACGCCGAAGACTACTTCGACTTTGTGTTTACCTATCGCCGGCTGTGGAATGCCCAGCCCAGAGCAGAGCAAAAAAATATCTTTGGGGTCCCCCGCACCGGGGTCGGCGACATCTCCATGCAGAACTGGACCTGGGGTAACGACTACCGTCCAGGCACTTCCCTCGACAACTTAATTCTTACCCATGACCAACTCGAATCCACCGGCCAGCTAGAGTCTGGGGGCTGGTTAGGGGGTCTACGCACCGAAACCCTGCGCAGGGGCGAAGAAAACGCCATTGGCTTCTTCTACTGGTTAGTCTTAGGCACCACAGACTCCCAGCTCAGTGATGAGTGGAAACAACCCCAGCTTTACAACCGCTACTTACAGGGGCTAGATTCCCCCATGGGCACGGCCCACGGCCTATCAAAGTTTCCCTATATTCGCGAAGGTCGTCGCATCATTGGTCGCCCCTCCTACGGTTACGAAGACGGTTTCATGATTACCGAAGTCGACTTTTCATGGAATGATTTCGCCAGCGACTACTTCCAGGAAACCCTGGACTCTGACGAATATCAGGCGATGCGCCGATTTCTAGCGGGGCTGGATACCACCGAAGCGATTGAGACAGAAGCTGCCGCCAATGATATCCCCATCCGCACCCGGTCTCGAATCTATCCGGATTCCATAGGCATCGCCCAGTACGCCATTGACTTCCACCCCTGCATGGCCGACTATCCCGCAGAAAAGCCCGGTAATATTGAGCGTCCGGGGGTACGTCAGGCCCATGGCCAGGCTTATCCGGCCCAAATTCCCCTACGGGCCATGATTCCCCAAAGAATTGACAACATGCTGGTTGCCAGCAAGAGTATTGCCGCCAGCTATAGTGCCGCTGCCGCCTATCGGGTCCATTCCTTTGAGTGGTCCGTTGGGGCCGCCGCTGGCCATACGGTAGACTTTGCCCTCCGCAATGGGGTGATGCCCTACGAACTGGTGGATGACCTGCCCAATCAAGAACCCATGCTGGAAGCCTTACGAGCTGAAATCATGGAAAGCGGCAACCCCATCATGTTCCCCAACACCTCTATCTTCAATGAAGAGTGGGATGAGTGGCGGCCATGGTAATCGCTATTGACTAACCCTACAGCTGTACCACCGTAAGCCATTCAAAAGCCCTCCGCAGGTTAGCTCTGGGGAGGGCTTTTTGCAGCGTTTTTTGGAGAAACAAGGCTACCCAATGAGGGGAGTCAAGTCTAAATGCTCCCCAATCGAGTCAGCCAAGGAATTCAGCACCGCTTCCCGCTGTTCGCGATAGTTGGGAATGCCGGTAGGGAGAGACCCTAACCCCCGCTGCTGCCGCAGGCGGTTGAGCCAGGCACGCCGCCAGGGGCCATTATCAAACAGCCCATGTAAATAGGTTCCCCACAGGGATTGGGTACTATCCACCACCCCGAGTCCCCGGTCTTCAAACAGGAATTCAAACTTAGTGCCGTCTGGCCCTTCCCCCTCGGACAGAATCAGTTGGGTACGACCCTGGTGCAGTTCATACCCCGACACGGGGAGCCCATCCTGGGGAAATCGGGAACTAACCGTGCGCTGCCGGGCCACCTTTTGTTGGGTAATGACAGTGCGCAGGGGAAACAGGTCTAACCCCTTAAACCGCCCCTCATGACCTTCGATACCTTCTGGGTCTGCCAGAAACTGCCCCATCATTTGGAATCCGCCGCAGATGCCCATAACCGTACCCCCGGCAGCGACGTAGTCCTGAATCTCTTCCGCCATGCCGGCCCGCTGCAAAATTATGAGATCAGCGATGGTGGTTTTAGTGCCAGGAATAATCACCGCATCGGGATAGTTGAGCCGTTCCTTAGGGCTGAGATAAACCACCCGCACATTGGGTTCAGCTTCCAGGGGGTCAAAGTCGGTGAAGTTGGAAATCCGGGGCAGGCGAATCACTGCGATGGTGAGGTCAGCCTGCTTTTTGCTGCCGGGGGTACGGTCCAGCAAACTCAGGGAATCTTCTGCCGGCAGATCATTTTCAAGCCAGGGCAAAACTCCCAGCACGGGAATTCCGGTACGTTCTTCCAGCCATTTCAGCCCCGGGTCCAGTACTTCTCGCTGCCCCCGGAATTTGTTGATAATAATCCCCTTGACCAGCGCCCTCTCATCGGGGTCCATCAGTTCGAGCGTTCCCACGACACTGGCAAACACCCCGCCCCGGTCGATATCGGCCACTAAAACGGTGGGAGCGTTCAGGTGCTTGGCAACTTTCATGTTGGTCAGGTCGCGGTGCTTGAGGTTCACCTCAACCGGGCTACCGGCTCCTTCGCATACCAAGAAGTCGTATTCCTGACTTAAGCGCGCCAGACTGTCTTGTACCGCCTGCCAACCCTGGTCAAAAAAGTTTTCATAATACTGGGTGGCAGTCGTACGCCCAATGGGACGGCCCTTCAGGACGACCTGAGAGGTCATATCGCCCTGGGGCTTCAGCAGAATGGGGTTCATTTCCACCTGGGGAGATATGCCCGCAGCCCAGGCCTGCACCGCCTGGGCATACCCGATTTCTGCCCCTGTACCGGTGACGTAGGAGTTCAGCGCCATATTCTGCCCCTTGAAGGGAGCAACCCGCCATCCCCGGCGGCTGAGCAGCCTACACAATGCAGTTGTAATCAAAGATTTACCGACATGGGAGGCTGTCCCCACCACCATGATTGCTCTCATGGAGAGTCTCCAAATGTGAATAGCATGAACATCTAGACTTAACCAAGGATAACGGTTGAAACCTCAACTGCCACCCATACAGGCCTTATTCAATGAAGTAGGCGACTCGTCAGGAACTTTCCCAAGCTACCCCGTGAAGAGGTGTTCTCGGCACAACAGATTATATAGATGAATCGTGGGTGTTTGATGTGATCTTACTCATATCCCTCCGTTTGCTGAGCCCTCGACACCAAAAAACATCACCCAGGGACCGCATTATCTGTTGCCGCCGCGGCAAAAAAGCACCAGGCCGCCCCTCAATTTTCTGGTTCTACCAGTCCAGCTCAAGATCTGTAGTGTTCTCTAAGGCCAAACTCCAGTTCTGGACTTGAACAAGGTTTACATGCCCCTTAAAAAAACCATAAAAGCCGTATTTCGTATCAATTGTTACTTTCTAAAAGTTAAGCAATTGTTATCCCTATTAACACAACAACCAACAACGATCTATTGAGTCAGTTCAATAGCTTAATTGCTTCTAGGGTTCCGACCGTCTGACATTTGGACGAGTGCCTGGTCCGAGAGAAGCAGCCAGGAATTAGCCAAGATGCGCTTTTCTAGCGTATTTCAGCAAGCTGGTACACGGCGGGATAAAAGCCCGGGAGGATAGCGGAGTTGCCTTCGCCATTCTCTCGGGCTTCCGTTTTTTTGGCGATTTTTGGTTGAGTTAAGCAGAAAAATTTTGTGGTTAACGATTTTTATGACTGACAATTCTCTATTTCAAAGCCCTGGTGGAGACGGTCAAGCTGAAGCGCAGCGTGCCCTCGAACGGGAAGCACGCCTGCCCATGACCGGCTGGCAGCAGGAGGTGGATCAGGGCCTGGCCTATGGCCTGGAAGCGGCTGAAAGTATCGTGGACCGCACCATTCCCACCTTCTCGCGAGGGGAACTGCCCCACTACGCGGGCATCAACACCTTCCTGAAAGCGCCTTATCTGGAAGATGTGCGCCAGGTGGGCAACTACGATGTCGCCATTATCGGCGTGCCCCACGATTCTGGCACCACCTACCGCCCCGGCACCCGCTTCGGACCCCAGGGCATTCGCAAAATCTCGGCCCTTTACACCCCCTATAACTTTGAGCTGGGGGTAGACCTGCGGGAACAAATCACCCTCTGCGATGTGGGGGATGTGTTCACCATTCCCGCCAACAACGAAAAATCCTTCGACCAGATTTCTAAAGGCATCGCCCATGTCTTCAGCTCCGGAGCCTTCCCCATCATCCTGGGGGGCGACCACTCCATCGGCTTCCCCACGGTACGGGGCGTCTGCCGCCACCTGGGGGACAAAAAAGTCGGCATTATCCACTTCGACCGCCATGTGGATACCCAGGAAACGGACCTGGACGAGCGCATGCACACCTGCCCCTGGTTCCATGCCACCAACATGGCCAACGCTCCCGCCAAAAACCTGGTGCAGCTGGGCATCGGTGGCTGGCAGGTGCCCCGTCAGGGGGTGAAAGTCTGTCGGGAACGGTCCACCAACATCCTCACCGTCACCGACATCACTGAGATGGGGCTGGATGCCGCCGCCGACTTCGCCATCGCCAAAGCCACCGACGGCACCGACTGCGTATGGATTAGCTTCGACATCGACTGCATCGACGCGGGGTTCGTCCCCGGCACCGGCTGGCCCGAGCCCGGTGGCCTGATGCCCCGCGAAGCCCTGTACCTGCTGAAGCGCATTATTCAAGAAACCACTGTCTGCGGTATCGAAGTGGTGGAAGTCTCTCCCCCTTACGATGTCAGCGACATGACCGCCCTCATGGCTACCCGCGTCATCTGCGACACCATGGCCCACCTGGTGGTATCCGGTCAGCTGCCCCGACGGGAGAAGCCCTCATATATTTCCGAAACGGCAAACATGAATGTTGATCAGAAGTGGCGGTAGCTCGATCTATGACCAAGGATTTGATGCATTCGCGCAGCTCTGCACATTTCCCCCCTGCTCCCTAGCCTCTTCCCACCATGCACGAAACCGACATGACCAAAGCCCTCATCCTCACCGTCCGCGACTGGTGGGAAGCGCAGCCGGGGCAGCCTGCCATTGAAAAAGTTCACCTGACGGTGGGCAAGTTCACCTGTGTTGAGCCGGTGAGTCTGCAGTTTGCCTTTGAGGTGCAGACCCGAGGCACGTTTCTGGACGGGGCAGAGTTGGTAATTCGCGAAACGCCCCTGATTGCCTTCTGCCACCCCTGCCAGGGGGAGTATGAGCCTGAAATCGGCCTGCAATATGCCTGCCCCACCTGTCGCGCTCCCATGGATGACATCCGCTCCGGTCGGGAGCTGAAGATTGACCGGGTGGAATATGCAGAGCAGCCGGTGAGGGGGTAGGGGGTAAATGGGTGGATGGGTATCGAATACCGAGCACTAGGAAAAAGCTAGCACCCGGCACCTGACACCTGACACTCAATGCTCCATTCCATCACTCGCCCACCCATCCACTCGCCTACTCCCCTACCTCACCCACTCCCCTACCCGCCCACCCATCCACCCGCCCACTCACTTACCATGACCACCACCCTCACTCCCCAACTCGAATCCCTGCAAGCCTCCCTCGAAGCTAAGGGGGTCAAATACGCCCTGGCCAGCTATGTGGATATCCACGGCATGTGTAAGGCCAAGATGGTGCCCATCGCCCACTTGGGCCAGATGATGAACGGTTCAGAACTGTTTACCGGGGCGGCCCTGGACGGGGTGCCTCAAGCGGTCAGCGACGAAGAAGTGGCGGCCATGCCGGATGCGAATACCGCTACGGTGCTGCCCTGGAATTCTGAGGTAGCCTGGTTTGCCAGTGATTTGTACCTGAAAGGCCAACCCTTTGCAGCCTGCTGCCGCACCATCCTGAAAAACGTGCTGAGCCAGGCGCGGGAGATGGGCTACAGCTTCAACCTGGGAATTGAGACAGAATTCTTCATCCTGAAGGACAATCCCGATGGCAGCTACGGGCCGATTAGCGATCGCGACACCCTCCCCAAGGCCGCCTACGACGTTCCCACCCTGCTGGATAACTACAAAATTCTGGATACCATCGTCAGCGCCATGAATAACCTGGGCTGGGATGTGTACTCCTTCGACCACGAGGATGCCCAGGGCCAGTTCGAGACGGACTTTGCCTATGCCGACGCCCTGACCATGGCCGACCGGCTCACCTTCTTTCGGCTGATGGTGAAGGAACTAGCCCGCCAGCAGGGGTACTTTGCCAGCTTCATGCCCAAGATTGCCGGGGATAAAACCGGCAGCGGTGCCCATTACAACATGTCCCTGGCGGATGGGGAAACGGGCAAAAACCTGTTTGAAGACCCCAGTGATCCGCGCGGCTGCAAGCTGTCGAAGCTGGGCTACCAGTTCATCGCCGGGGTGCTGCGCCACGCCAAAGCGATCGTTGCCGTTACCTGTCCCACCGTGAACAGCTACAAGCGGCTGGTGCGTCAGGGCAGCATGTCAGGCTTTACCTGGGCACCGGTGTACATCTGCTACGGCAACAACAACCGCACCAATATGCTGCGCATTCCCCTGGCGGGGGGGCGGGTCGAGTGCCGCGCCGCCGACATGTCCACCAACCTCTACCTGGGGGCGGCGCTGATCCTGGCCGCAGGGCTGGAGGGCATTCGGGAAGGGCTGGACCCCGGCAACCCCCACACCGAAAACATGTACAACTACTCCCTGGAGGACCTCCGGGCCATGAACATCGACCTGCTGCCCCGCACCCTGCAGGAAGCCATCGACGCCTTCGAGACCGACCCCCTCGCCAAAACCGTCATGGGTCCGCTGATGCACCAAACCTACGTCGACTTTAAACGCCAGGAATGGGAAGAGTACCACACCCATATTTCCGATTGGGAAATTAAACGATATTTGAAATTCTTTTGATGAAGCCTTTCTCCGCATCCTTTGTTCGCGAAATGCTCTCCTGTGGGTTACGGCCAAGGCCGAGTTGATCTGAGAACAGCCTAATGATGTGATGGCCTAACCCACGCTACAGCTCCCCGTCCCACCCACTCACCCACCCGACCAACCTCACCCCCCCATCCACCCATCCACTCTTTTACCAACTACCCACCATGCACCAAACCTTCGACGCCGCCCTCGGCATTAACCTGCTCCATGCCAACCAGGACGAAGCCGACCATAACCGCGCCCATTTCGATGCATGGCGGGTGGCCTGCTTCAACCTCATGAGCAGCCCCGGTGCCGGCAAAACCGCCCTGCTGGAAAAGACCCTGGCGGCCCTCAGCGCCGACCTGCAAATTGCCGTCATTGAAGGGGACATGACCACCGAGCTGGACGCCGATCGCCTGCGCCAGTATGGAGTGCCCGTTTTTGCCATTAACACCGGACGGTCCTGCCACCTGGATGCCCGGATGGTGGCGGGGGGGCTTCATCAGTTAGCAGAAAACCATACCCCTAAGGATTTCGATCTGGTGCTGGTGGAAAACGTCGGCAATCTAGTCTGCCCCGCTGAATTTGAAGTGGGCGAACACGCCAAGGTTGCCCTGCTGAGCGTTACCGAAGGGGAAGATAAACCCCTCAAATACCCAGTGATGTTCCGGGAGGCAGATGTGCTGCTGGTTACAAAAATTGACCTCGCTCCCTACTTAGATATTAATCTGGCACAAATTGAAGCCAACGTGCGCCAGATTAACCCCCATGTCACGGTAATTCCGGTATCGGGGAAGACCGGCGAGGGCTTAGACCTCTGGTTTGACTGGGTGCGTGCTGCCGTCAGGGAGTATCAGAGCAGTTTCGCTGAGGTAGTGAGCTGCTGACTTAAGTTTTTGTTCTTTATTGTTGATTGGTCACTCTAAAGCTATGAAACGACGTACTTTTTTACCCACCCTTTTTGCTTTCTGCGCCAGCCTGCTGCTGACCGTTAGCTGCGCTCAAAACACGCCCCAGGCCGAAGATCCGGCTGAAGGCACCGAAACCGCAGATGCTACTACAGAAGTTGCGTCTGGCGAGCCGATTAAGCTGGGCTACAGCAGTTGGGCGGGCTGGTGGCCCTGGGCCATTGCCGAAGAAGAAGGGCTGTTTGAAGAAAATGGGGCTAACGTCGAGCTGATCTGGTTTGACGGCTATCTGGAATCGATGCAGTCCCTGGCTTCCGGACAGCTTGACGCCAATTCCCAGACCCTCAACGACACCATTTCCTTTGCCGGGGATGCCGTGAACGGCATGGTCGCCGTCCTGGTCAACGACAACTCCGCCGGGAATGACAAAATTGTGGTGTCCGACGATATTAACGATGTCGCCGACCTCCAGGGCAAATCCATCGCCCTGGAAGAAGGGGTCGTCGGCGACTTCTTGCTCACCCTGGCCCTGGAAGACGCGGGACTGAGCCGGGAAGATGTAGACATTAAAAACCTGGAAACCGGCGCTGCCGCCACCGCCTTTGCCTCCGGCCAAACCGATGCCTTTGCCGGTTGGGTACCTTTCTGGGAAACGGCTCTCTCCCGCGAGGGCAGCAAAGAGCTGATCACGTCTGCGGAATATCCGGGGGCAATTCCTGACCTGCTGGTGGTCAGCCAGGAGCTTATCGACGAACGTCCCGACCAGGTGCAGGCCCTGGTAGATACCTGGTTTGACGTTCTGGCATTCATGGAAGAAAACCCCGAACGGGCCGCCGAAATCATGGCTGAGCGAGCCAGCGTCAGCAACGAAGAGTTTGAAAAATACACCGAAGGCACCCGCATCTTCACCCTGGAGGAAAACCTGGAAGCCTTTAGCGACGGCGGCGAAGACATGAAATACATGCCCTATGCGGCCCAGCAAATGGCCGACTTCATGGTGGAAGTGGGCTTTATCCCCGCAGCCCCTGACCTGGAAGCCATTCTGGATGACCAGTTTGTCAGGGCCTACGCCGACAAACAGTAGCGGTTATTGCAATCCCCAAGCCCTCATCTATAGAAGATGAAGTTGATTGCCTTAGAGGATTTCAGCTAACCAACATCCCCTGTAAACCCTCACCCTAAATCCCTCTCCCAGAGAGGGAGAGGGACTTTGAAAGGACTCCCCTGCTCCCGTTTTGGGAGCAGGGGCTGGGGGATGAGGGCCGATTCAATCTTTGTTAATAAATTCCTGTCCCTATTCAACCTGCTGCCGTGACTCCCGCAAATCCCAGTTTTCCCTCACCGCCCACCGCCCCTAACAGCTTGAAACCGACCGTCTTCTGGCGTTTGGCAGAAGACATCCCCAAACCCCTGAGCACTACGCTGATGGTGCTCTCCATCACCATCCCCTTTGCTCTCTGGTGGCTGGTGGCCAGTGTGGGCATCGTCAATGACAAGTTTCTGCCGTCTCCGGTGCAGGTTGCTCAGGCCTTAGGAGGTCTCTGGACCGAAGGTTTTCTGCTGGAAGACACCGCCGCCAGCATCATGCGAGTTACGGCAGGTTTTCTGCTGGCCGCCATTGTCTCGGTGCCCCTGGGAATTGCCATGGGAGCCTTCGCCAGCATCCGCTCTCTGTTTGAACCGATCATCGGCGTGCTGCGGTATATGCCAGCACCAGCCTTTATTCCCCTGCTGGTGATTTACCTGGGCCTGGGGGAAGCCCCCAAAATCGCCCTGATCTTCATCGGCACCGTGTTCTTCAACGTGCTGATGATTATGGACGCGGTCAAGTTCGTCCCCAAAGAACTGCTGGAAACCACCTACACCCTGGGAGGTCAGCGGTGGCAAACCCTGTTTCAGGTGATCACCCCCTACGTGGTGCCCAATATCTTCGACACCTTCCGCGTCAACATCGCCACGTCATGGAATCTCGTTGTCGTCTCAGAACTGGTCGCCGCCGAAAACGGCCTGGGTAAGCGCATTGTCCTGGCCCAAAAGTTCTTCAACACCGACCAGATTTTTGCCTGCCTGATTGTATTGGGCATCATCGGCTTCATTTTAGATTTATCTATCCGCTACTTGATGAGACTGACCTGTAAATGGGCAGTGGAGTAAGCCGGGGAGCCGGGAGCAGAAAGACACATGTTTTGGATTAATAAAGCTTAGGCATTCATCCTCCTTACTTTCTCGCCTTATCTCCCGTTCTCCATTGCTCCGTTTATCTCCCCCATGCCCCGGATCTCCCCTGCCCCTCCGCCTCTTGCTCCCTTCCTCTCTCCCTCGCTTCCTAAAAAAATGCACCTAGAAATAAACCACCTCTACAAACAGTTCGAAACCCGCCAGGGGCCTATCGTTGCCCTGCAAGACATCAACCTCCATGTGGAAACTGGCGAATTGGTTTGCGCGGTCGGCGCTTCCGGGTCCGGTAAATCTACTCTGTTAAGGCTGGTGGCGGGGCTAGATTCCCCGTCCTCCGGGGAAATCACGGTGGATGGTCAAGTTGTCACCGGACCTGGGGCAGACCGGGGCATGGTGTTCCAGAGCTACACCCTGTACCCCTGGATGACGGTGCAGAAGAATGTGGAGTTTGGCCTGAAGCTGCAGGGAATCGGCCCCAGGGAGCGGCGCGAGATGGCGTCCTATTTTCTGGATGTGGTGGGGCTGACGAAGTTTGCCCGGTCTCTGCCCAAGGAACTCTCGGGCGGCATGAAGCAGCGGGTGGCCATTGCCCGCACCCTGGCCTCCCGACCCAAAATCATGCTGATGGACGAACCCTTCGGTGCCCTGGATGTACAAACCAAGGAAACCATGCAGCAGTTCATGCTGGACCTGTGGGAACGCACCGGAGTCAGTATTTTGATGATCACCCACGATGTCGATGAGGCCGTCTTTCTGGCCCAGCGCATCTACGTGCTGACGGCCCATCCCGGTACAGTGCAAACAGAGATTTTTGTGGATTTGCCCCTCGATCGGGACTACCACATTCGCCGCGAACCTAAGTTCCAGAACTGCCGCGAAGAGATTATGGATCTGCTGCGGGGAAAGCGGCAGGAGAGCCTGGTTAAGTGAAAAGTCCTATGGTTTCTATATTGGATACGCAATCCGTCATTCCCCCTGGTCAGCAGGGGTTGCCAGAACGGTTTCTGCTGCAGGCGGATCACTACACCAACCCGCAATGGCAGGAAATTGAGCAGCGGCAGATTTTTCGGCGCACCTGGCTTTATGTGGGGGATGCTGAGAGATTGTCGGAACCAGGGATGGTTTGGGCGACTACCGTGGCCGGTATCCGCTTGTTAGTTACCCGAGATCAAGCCGGCACCCTGAGGGCTTTCCACAATGTGTGTCCCCATCGGGCGGCAATCTTAGCGCCTGAAGTAGGAGTTCAATCCTGCCAGCAGGTGGTCTGTCCCTACCACGCCTGGGTGTATGACCTGTCGGGGAATTTGATGGGAATTCCCTCAAAAGATAAGTTTGCAGAGAGCTTTCAAGCGCAGGATTTTTCCCTTGATTCAATCCGGCTAGAAACCTGGTCGGGGTTTATATTTGTTTGCCTGGATGACAGAACGCCACCGCTGGAGAAGTTCCTCGGCAGCATCCCAGACAACCTGGGACAACACCGCACGCCTGACGGTCGGAAACTGATCAGCAAGCAGTACACCGTCGCCTGCAACTGGAAGAACTACCACGACAATACCCTCTGCGATTACCACGTTGCCATCGCCCACCGCACCACCCTCAACCAGGTCCAGGGACCCATCCGCCAGTACCGTCACCGGCTCGAACCCTACGTCAACCTGCTCTACACCCCTACCACCGAGACCTGGAGAGCCGGGCACAAGGTTCTACCCCACCTGACCGGCCCCAGCCGCGATGGTTTCTTCACCTACGGCATTTATCCCAACCTGCACCTGCTCGGTCTACCGAATGGTCTCCTGGGCTGGATTCGCATCGACCCCCTTGCCGTCGATCGCTGTCAGGTCACCCTGGATATTTATGGGGACCCCGCCGATGTTCCATCCCGAGACGTTCTCCTAGCCGAGTTTGAAGCCTTCATGCAGGAAGATATGGAACTGACTGAAAGCGTTCAGCAGGGCTATGCCAGTGGGGTTTATCAGCAAGGGCCGGTGAATGGGCTAGAAACGCGAATTATTCACCAGCAATCCCTCATTCACCGAGCCATTGCCGCAGGAACAGGCTTTTCAAGCCCTACGAAAATTCCGATGGGCTGCTGAACCAATACGGAAGTTCCCCACTGACCAGTCGGCTATCTCTCCACCAATACAATCGCACTGCCATGTCACCATAAAGGAGATGAAAAGGATCTCCTCCCATGAACCAACCCACACAGTCTTTTTACGACTGGTACCAAAAAACCATTAAACATCCCAAGTATCGGTGGGTCTTAGTCGCCGCTACTGTGCTGTATCTGGTCAGCCCCATCGATATTTCCCCAGACTTTATTCCCATTGTGGGATGGATCGACGATGCCGTAGTGGCGTCATTTCTGGTAGCTGAGCTATCCCAGATTTTTTTGCAGATGTTGACCAGCAAGCGGTCAGCCCAAAATTCTGCAAATTTCAACAGGTCCCAAACCACGGTTGACGTCAATCCAGAATAAGTCATCTGAAATGGGCCAACCTCCCGGTCGGGGTTTGGCGTTGATTCCATTGCCGCTCGTTGATTGCTGATATGCCTGTAAATAAAGACCCACAACCCCCTCGATCACGACAAATTATTAATATTGCGTTTCTGATAGTCACAGGTTTTTTACTGCTGAAGCTCCTGCTGCCTAACCTCTTTGGGGCCCAAATGCCCAAAGAACCCTACAGCATGTTCATTCACCGGGTACAGGATCAGGAAGTGCTGCGGGCCTCCGTGGGGCAGGACGAAATCCGGTATCAGGTTAAAGACGAAAATGGTCAGCCGGGAGAGGTCTACACCACAACCCCAATTTTTGACCTGCAATTGCCCCAGGTGTTAGAAGATAACGGCGTCGAATTTGGCGCTATTCCTCCGCCCAAAGGGCAGTGGTTCACCGGGCTGCTGGGCTGGGTGATTCCACCGCTAATTTTTGTAGCGGTCTGGCGCTTCTTTATCGCTCGGGGGAATGGGGGTGCTCCGGGAGCCCTTTCCATCGGCAAAAGCAAGGCTAAGGTTTACGTCGAGGGTGAAGCCGATAAGGTTACCTTTAACCAAGTTGCCGGGGTAGACGAAGCCAAGCTGGAACTCGTAGAGGTGGTGGATTTCCTCAAAACCCCGAAAAGGTTCACCGATTTGGGCGCTAAAATTCCCAAAGGCTTATTGCTGGTGGGCCCTCCGGGAACCGGTAAAACCCTGCTGGCCAAGGCTGTCGCCGGGGAGGCCGGGGTGCCCTTCTTCAGCATTTCTGGCTCAGAATTTGTCGAACTCTTTGTGGGGGTAGGGTCTTCCCGGGTGCGAGACCTGTTTGACCAGGCTAAAAAACAAGCCCCCTGCATTATCTTCATCGACGAACTGGACGCCATTGGCAAATCTCGCTCCTCCGGTGGCTTCTACGGCGGCAATGACGAACGGGAACAAACCCTGAACCAGCTGCTCACCGAAATGGATGGGTTTAACGCGGGCGAAACCACCGTGATTGTGCTGGCCGCCACCAACCGTCCGGAAACCCTGGATCCCGCATTACTCCGTCCGGGCCGTTTCGACCGTCAGGTTCTGGTCGACCGACCTGACCTGAAAGGCCGGGAGGCTATCCTTAACATCCATGCCAAAGATGTCAAACTATCCAACTCCGTCGATCTGAAAGTCATCGCCACTCGCACTCCCGGCTTTGCCGGAGCCGACCTGGCTAACCTGGTCAACGAAGCAGCCCTCCTCGCCGCCCGCCGCAACCACAACGCCGTGGAACAAGAGGACTTCAGCGAAGCTATCGAGCGGTTGGTGGCCGGGTTGGAGAAAAAGAGCCGGGTGCTCAACGACAAAGAAAAGAAAATCGTCGCTTACCACGAAGTGGGCCATGCCCTCGTCGGAGCCACCATGCCCGGTACCGATCAGGTGGAAAAAATTTCCATCGTTCCCCGAGGCATGGCAGCCCTGGGTTACACCCTCCAGTTGCCTACGGAAGATCGCTTCCTGCGGGATGAAGCGGAGCTCAAGGGTCAAATTGCTACTCTGCTCGGGGGCCGAGCCGCAGAAGAGTTAGTCTTCGGTAGCATTACCACCGGGGCTTCCAACGACCTGCAGCGGGCCACCGACCTGGCCGAGCAAATGGTGACCACCTACGGCATGAGCAAAGTCCTCGGACCTCTCGCCTATGAGCGCGGACAAAAAAATGCCTTCCTGGACAATGGCATGCCCAACGCCCGCCGTCCCCTCAGCGAAGATACCACCAAAGCCATAGATCAAGAGGTCAAAGCCCTGGTAGAAGATGGCCACCAAAGAGCCCTGACTATCCTTCAAGACAACCGTGACCTGCTAGAAACCCTAGCCACCCAGTTGCTGCAGGAAGAAGTCATTGAAGGGGTTCCCCTGAGGAATCAGTTAAACCAGGTGGGCCAAGCCAAGCCAGAACCATCTACCCCTGAACTCTCTCAGGTTTAGGCCGTCTCCAAAATCCGATGAAGTCCTGCTCACAATACTGAGCGGGACTTTTTGTTAAGGCTCCGCCTTTGGCAGGTCCCTCAGGGCAGGGCCATCTTAAGCTTTCTTACCGTAAGACCGAAGCTTTTGACGGCAAAACCCCGGTGGAACGGAAGCTTGAGCACCATTCGGAGCATTGCTACCCAAAACAAGAATGCTATGCTGATTTCCACTAGGCATATTCTAGTTTGTAAACTCTGCTCCGCAGGGAGTTAGGTTCATGGCCATCGAAGACTTCGCCACCGATTGCCTTGAGTTAGAGGCTGCCCTCGACTCAAGACCGTTAACGATGGCAGCCGATACGCCGGTCGCTGAGGTCATTGCCACCCTGGGAGCAGCTCAAAGCAGCTGTAACCTCACAGGTCTGGGCCTCTCCCTCAACACAGTTTTGGCGATTCAGTCCCGAGCCGGAGCCATTTGGATCGTAGATAACGGTATTCTGCTGGGTCAATTTACAGAAGCCGATGCCCTACAAGAAATTTCAGCCGGTCGGGGAAACGCGACCATCCCCATCCGGAATGTCATGAAGCCGGTTTCACTCACCTACCCTCTGACCCCGGATACAGATCCTTTCGATACCCTGGAAACCCTACGGCAAAACCATCTGCAACAATTACCTGTAGTCGATGCCCAGGGCAAATTATTAGGAGTCGTGACCCCCGAACGACTGCGGGGGATGTTCCACGTAGACGAGTTGCTCAAACAGACCATCGTTGCACAAACCATGCAGCCCCATGTACCAAGGGCAGCGGCAGACGAATCTGTACAATCCCTGGCTGGTTGCTTGCTCAACCAGCCTACCGACGTTTTGCTTCTGTGGGATACCCCCGCGGAGAAAACCCCAGTAGGGCTATTACTAACCCGCGACATCATTCAACTCCAGCGATTAGGATGCGACTTGAGCCACATTAAAGCTCGCACGGTCATGCAACAGCCCCCCCTGGTAGTTCATCAAGACGAATCCGCCCTGAAAGCGCACTGGACCATGCAACAACACCAAGTACAGCGCTTTTTGGTCGAAAATGAGGATGGACATATTGCAGGGGTCGTTTCCCCCACCAGCTTCTTATATGCTCTGGATTTGGAAAAACTGGTAGAAACCCACCTGGAGGTCGCCAGATCCGTCCAATTTTTCGTTGGTCACCAGGCATCTACCCCCGCAACTGATGCTAATGGAGATGACAGCTTTGACGTCCTCCGGCAACAGCTAGAATGCAGCCGATTACTTTCGGATATGGCTCTCCACATCCGTCGCTCCCTAGATATACAAACCATTCTCCAAACCGCAGTACATGAGGTTCGGCAGTTCCTGCAATGTGATCGGGTGCTAATTTACCAATTTGCTCCCGATATGAGCGGCACCGTGGTGGTGGAATCTTTAGCCCCAGGATGGCCACCGGCCCTCAACAGCACTGTCAAAGATACTTGCTTTGGCCAGGATTACGCCGAAGCCTATAAAGCAGGCCGCACCCAGGTCGTAGATGATATTTATACCGCCGGATTATCCCAGTGCCACATTGACATTCTGGTGCTGTTCGATGTGAGAGCCAGCCTGGTCGTCCCCATTATTCAAGACAACAACTTATGGGGACTACTTTGTGCCTACCATTGTGCCGCGCCAAAGCACTGGCGCAACCTAGAGGTTAATTTGCTAAACCAACTGGCGACTCATATGACAATCGCTATTCAACAGTCAGAACTTTACCAGCAATCCCAGACTGAAATACAAGAACGTCAGCGGATCGAACAGCAGTTAAAAGCATCCTTAAAAGAAAAAGAATCTCTGCTAAAAGAAATCCATCACCGGGTAAAAAATAATCTACAAATTATCTCTAGCGTCCTTCGATTACAGTCCGATTTCATTAAAGACGAAAACATTTTATCCCTCTTTAGAGACAGTCAGAACCGTATTCGGTCAATGGCTTTAATTCACGAGAAACTTTACAAATCAAAAGACCTACTCCGAGTCCCCATGGAAGATTATATCCATGACTTAACGGCAGGGCTATTTCCCTCCTACGAGTCCCGCAATGGGGACCTGGATCTCCAGATTATGGCAAAAGACGTTTACTTAAATATCGATACCGCTATCCCCTGCGGACTGATTATCCATGAGCTAGTTTCTAATTCCCTTAAGCATGCCTTCCCTAATCCCTGCCCCAAAGGAAATCAGGTTTCGGTATCCCTTCAACCAGACAACAATGATTTACAATACATTTTAACTGTCAGCGATAACGGCATTGGTTTCCCAACGGACATCGACTTTCGCGAAACCGACACCCTCGGCTTAGAGCTAGTTTGCGTGTTTACTGAACAGTTAGAAGGCTCTGTGAATCTGTCCATCCATGGCGGCACCACTTTTACGGTGACATTCACTGAACAAAGCAGTCCAGAAGAGGACTCATGATTATGGCTAGCGAGGCAATTCTAATTGTTGAGGACGAGCGGATCGTTGCCCGCGATATTGAGAAGCGGCTGAAAAAGTTAGGGTATTGCGTGGTTGGCTCCGTAGCCTCTGGGGAAGAGGCCCTGCAGCAAACCAAACTGACCCTACCGGATCTGGTGCTGATGGACATTCAGCTCAAAGGGCAATTGGATGGCATTCAGACCGCTGAACAAATTCACACGGATTTTGATATTCCAGTGGTCTATTTAACGGCCTACGCCGATGATGAAACCCTACAACGAGCCAAAGTCACCGAGCCTTTTGGTTACATTGTCAAACCTTTCGATGAACGTGATCTTCATGCCGCCATTGAAGTGGCCCTCAGACGTCGTTTAGCGGAAGCCGCCATTCGAGTAGCCCTAGAAAAAGAGCGAGAGTTAACAGAACTCAAGTCAAGGTTCTGGTCCATGGTAATCCATGAGTTTCGTAACCCTTTGACCTCAATCCTATCCTCAGCTCAACTACTGCAGCTTGACGATCCTCGCATTACCCCAGAGCGCAGAGTCGAATACCTCGCCATGATTGAACATTCCGTGCGGGTGATGAATGACTTAATGAACGATACTCTCTCCATTGCCCGTACTGAATGTAATAGCATTCAATTTAACCCTCACCCGGTTAACGTTGAGGACTTTTGTAGCCGCCTGGTCGACGAAATTCAATTTTCCATAGGGACTACCCACAACATCAGGCTCAGCATCACAGGAGACCATCGAGAATTTCATCTAGATCCCAAGTTGCTGTGGCACATCCTCAACAACCTGTTATCGAATGCCGTAAAATATTCACCGCCGAATTCGGGCGTTTCTTTAGACGCAATTTGTACCGAGAATGGAGTCACTTTCAAAGTCACCGACTTCGGCATCGGAATACCTGAGGCAGACCAAGAACAGCTGTTTCAGCCTTTTCATCGAGCCAGTAACGTCGGCAATATTCACGGTACCGGTCTTGGGCTAACCCTCGTAAAGAAATGTCTTGACCTACACAACGGTCATATTCATGTGAGCAGTAACGTTGATAAAGGAACAACATTTACGGTGAATTTTTATGCTCTATGTCCGATTGAACCCGTTTATCAAGCTTAAAACAGAGCCATGGTGGGTCTAAGGTCGTTGGATAATTTGCTCCATGACTCGCTGCTTTGTTTTTGGATCAATGCCAATTACCCTTACAGACTCATCAGGGTACTGCGCCAAGCACTGTTCTAAGGCCATAGCCGCTTCACCGGGGTCCTGACTTTGAACAGGTGCACAACTCTGCCAAGCATTGGTTTGAAAACGACGGCGATCCACATGCTCTAGACCAAAATGAAAAGCCTGATGCTTGGCGCACCAGGCTTCCATATCCCAGGACATTATCGTCAAAATTTCCTGAGTTCAGCAACACCAATCCATGGCTGAGCCACCTGAAGCTAAATTACTTCACGGTAACCTTAGCACCAGCCTCTTCCAGTTGCTTCTTGGTATCTTCAGCGTCTTCCTTAGCCACGCCCTCTTTGATGGCCTTGGGTGCAGATTCCACCATTTCCTTGGCTTCTTTCAGACCCAGACCGGTGAGAGCGCGAACCACCTTGAGAATGGCGATCTTCTTGTCGCTGGGCACTTCTTCAAGAATGACGTCGAATTCGGTCTTCTCTTCTTCAGGCTCAGCCGCAGCACCACCAGCGGCGGGCATAGCGCCGGGGGCCATCATCATCATGCCACCGCCGGCAGAGGCAGAGGCGTCTACACCAAAGGCATCTTCAATTTGAGAAACCAGCTCAGAAGCTTCCAGCAGGGAAAGGGACTTAAGCTGTTCGAGAATTTCGTCGGTTTTAGCAGACATAGCTAACCACTAACTCCTTTAGGTCTAATGTGAACTGAAAAATCGGACAAAAACGGTCACTTAACGCGGAGCTAAGCTGCATCTTGCTCTTGCTCGGATACCGCCTTGATGGCGCGGGTAAGAGAAGCCGGAACTTCCTTAATACCAACGGCCAGCTTGGTGGGTACGAGGTTGATGCCCCGGGCCACCCGAGTCGGCATCGCGTTGATTGCCCCAGCCAGACGAGCCATAAGCTCTTCCTTGGTGGGTAGTTCGGTAATCGCCTTAATCTGGTCTTCGCTGAGGGCCTGACCTTCCATAACACCACCCCGCAGGGTGGTCTTTTTGGTGTCTTTCTGGAAGGCCTGGTACTCTTTGATAGCCTCGCCCATGTCATCCTTAATCAGCAGAAACGCTGAGGAATCCATGAGGAATTCGGTCATGGGCTGCCAGTTTTCATCGCCGTCAACGGCAATGCGCATGAGAGTGTTTTTGGCGATTTTACACACCGCACCCTTGGTCCGCAGCCGGTTCCGCAAATCGGTGATTTCTGAAACGGATAAACCTTTATAGTCAATCACCAGGGCCAATTGGACATCGCTCAGGAGTTCCTGAATTTCCGCCACAATTTCCTTCTTATTCGCGAGGGTTCTCCCCATATCTGTCTCACCTCCTTTTTTCGGGGACTATGGAACAAACTTCTACCGGGTCAATCTCCCTGATGGGAGCAAAGAAAAACCCCGACTACCATGCCGGGGTGACTGAGGTGAGACAACATACCTGACAGGCTTGCTGTGCTTACCCCTAACGTCAACCTCGGCAGGGTTTATGAGGTCTTCAACCTCACCTGCTGTCTACAGTTGTTGCTATGCAGTTGTCGTCAGGATTATTGCGTCTTAACCTCCGGTGTCATGGTTCTGAATGGATCAACCGCTTGCTGCAGCTCTAAGCGGCTTCAGCCAGTTTAAAATCCCGTAGGGCGTTTACATCCAGGCGGATGGCGGGCCCCATAGTAGCTGTGATCGTAACGGTGCGCCAGTAGCGCCCCTTAGCCCCAGAAGGACGGTTACGGTCGATGGATTCCTGCAGTGCCTTCAGGTTGATCAGCAGATCATCCGCAGAAAATTCAGTCTTACCAAACATAACATGGACGATGCCGGTCTTGTCAGCCCGGTACTCTAGTTTACCCGCCTTAAATTCTTCGATGGCCTGGGGCAGGTCAAAGGTGACGGTGCCGCCCTTGGGGGAGGGCATTAACCCACGGGGACCGAGTTGACGACCCAGCTTAGCGACCTTGGGCATCATATCGGGGGTAGCAATCAGGATATCAAAGTCCATCATGCCCTTCTGGATTTCGTCGATCAGTTCTTCAGATCCAACAATGTCTGCACCAGCATCATTGGCTTCTCCCACCTTCTCACCCTTGGCGATAACGGCCACACGAATGGTTTGGCCGGTACCCTTAGGCAGTATCACAGTGGTTCTCAACTGCTGGTCGGTATACTTTGGATCGATCCCGAGGCGGATATGAGCCTCGGCCGACTCAGAAAACTTAGCGGTAGCGGTTTCCTTGAGCAGCGCCAGGGCCTCCTCGGGCTCGTACAGTCGATCTTCAACTTTAGCCTGGGCGGCTTTTAGCCGTTTGGAAACTTTCTTTGTCATGGATTTATCTCCTTGGGGTCCAACAAAGCTAAGCCTCTCCCCCATCAAGGGTTTACAGTTCTGGCTGTAGATCAGCCAGGGGACGGACGTTAGTCAGAGACAGTAACGCCCATGTTGCGGGCCGTGCCCTCAACAATGTTCATCGCCGCTTCAATATCATTGGCGTTGAGGTCAGGCATTTTGGTTTCGGCAATTTCCTTAAGCTGGGCCCGAGTAATGGAACCCACCTTGGTAATTTGCGGTTCACCAGAACCCTTTTCGATACCAGCAGCCTTTTTAATGAGAACTGAAGCCGGAGGAGTCTTGAGGATAAAGGTAAAACTCCGGTCTTCAAATACCGAAATTTCTACTGGTACCACCAAACCAACTTTATCCTGGGTTTTGGCGTTGTATTCCTTACAAAAAGCCATAATATTAACCCCGTGCTGACCCAGTGCGGGGCCAATGGGCGGCGCAGGATTAGCTTTGCCAGCAGGAATCGCCAGCTTAATCAAAGCAACAACTTTTTTGGCCATCGATTAACTCTCTTTTTCCACTTGGTTAAATTCCAGTTCCACCGGAGTGTCACGTCCGAAGATCGAAAGTAGAGCCTTGAGCTTGCTACGTTCAGGACTGACCTCAATAACTTCTCCTTCAAAGTCTTTGAAGGGACCCGAGAGCACGGTAATTTTATCTCCCGGAGCCATGTCTACTTTGACCACCGGCTTCTGCTCTTCGGTCCGTTTGAAGATGCGCTTCACTTCTCCAGCACTTAGAGGCATGGGCTTAACGTGACCTCTACCCCGACCATAAGCCCGACGTTGCTCTGCCCCGACGAAGTTGATCACGTGGGGGGTGTTCTTAACCACAGTCCAGGTTTCATCGTCCATGAACATGCGCAGCAGAACGTAGCCCGGAAACACCTTCTCTTCAATATTCTGCCGGGACCCATCCTTACGGAGCTTAATGGCAGGAGTCTGGGGGATTTCGATTTGAAAGAAGCGGTTTGTTACATCTAAAGTGTTAACCCGCTGCTCTAAATTGAGCTTGACGCGCTTTTCACACCCTGAGGCAACCTGCACCGCATACCAGCGAGCCTTACGACGATAATAGCCCGAGGATTCTTCGCTATCCCCGAGGTCAGGCTCGTTCTCCTCGTTCCCGGCTTCCGGCAAGTCGTTGACATCTTCCCCGTCACTTTCTTGCTCAAGGGGAAGATCATCATAGTTGAAGTCGTCTGAAGTCAGCGCCATTAAAATACCTGTCTTGAAACCCATCCAAACAGCTGATCGACCAGATAAATCAGAGTGGCGGAAAGGCTAACCATCAAAATTACAGCGGCAGACTCACTGATAAGCTGCTGGCGACTGGGCCATACTACCTTACCGAGCTCTTCCTTAGTCCCCTGTAAAAACGCACCCAGCTTAAAGCCTTCCTCGCCAGAGGGGACCTCCGCCTTCTTATTGCGTTTTGGTTCGGTTGCTGTGTCTTTCTTAACCACCAATCTGGCTCCTGTGCGATCCCATCGGAAGCGTTTACTGCAAATGTAGGCTGGTGACTAACGCACCCAACTGTGACTAGCTGCTACCCACCCCATCCTAAAAACAAAACCAATGCCCGACATCTATGGTGTTCCAGTTCAACTCAGGAACATGAGTATGCCGGACATGGACCATTGTTTAAAGGGAGCGCGTCCTGGAGGACTCGAACCCCCGACATCGGGTTTTGGAGACCCGCGTTCTACCAACTGAACTAAGGACGCATGGGAGAGGGCGGTAGCAGATCCAGCAGAGATAACCACCCTTTAATTTTACTTGATAGGACGGTCGAAACGCTGCTTCAGGCGAGTAGCCTTACCCACCCGGTCGCGCAGATAGTAAAGTTTAGCACGACGCACCTTGCTGCGGCGGAGCACCGTAATGCTAGCCACCTTAGGGGCATGCAGCAAGAAAACTCGCTCTACACCAATCCCCTGAAAAATACGGCGAACGGTGATGGACTTATTAATGCCACCATTGCGCATGGCAATAACGGTACCCTCGTAGGGCTGAATCCGCTCTTTGCCCCCTTCCTGAATGCGCACACCAACGCGAACGGTGTCACCGACGTAGATATCGGGGATATCATCTTTTAACTGCTCCGCTTCAATTGAGCGGATAATTGCCTCTGCGTTCATAGGATCTGCCAAACTGCACGGTCTCCCATTATAGAGGAAGGACATCCATAACAAAATACCTTTTGAGCAATTTGTTAGGAATTTCCTAAGGCACCAATTTTAATGGCGGTGGGATGGCCCGGATTGCCCTGGATAAAAAGGTCCCGCTGATTGACGTGGAGATGCCGCACGATGGCATAGACGGTTTCAATCTCACCGGGAACCCCCGCCTTGGTGGCCAGTTCCTCGAGGGAAAGGAGGTTGGGGCTTTGGCGCAGGGTATTAACTACGGTGTGTTGCAGATCAAGAACCGTGGCCGCAGCCTTCTTGCCAGCTTCTACTCCGGGCTGGTGGTAAGCATTGATGTTAACCAGGGAGGCGTACAGCCCTACAGCTCTCTCGTAAAGGGCTATGAGGGCACCTACCGTATGGGCGTTAACTTCTGGAATCGTCAGGGTGATGGACTCACGGGCGTTATCGTAAAGGGCCTTACGGGTGCCCTGTAGAAACCCAAATAGATAATCTCCAGAGGTGGTGTCGGGTTCAAGTTCAACCGAATTCCCGCTGCGGTCTTTGAGCACCTCAATAAAGGTGACAAAAAAGCTGGGTACCCCCTCCCGCAGCTGCTGCACATAGGCGTGCTGGTCTGTGGAGCCTTTGTTACCGTAAACCGCGATGCCCTGGTAGACGACATTACCATCCAGGTCTTTTTCTTTACCGAGGGATTCCATCACGAGTTGCTGCAGGTAGCGGCTGAACAGCAGCAGGCTGTCTTTGTAGGGGAGTACGACCATGTCCTTTTCCCCCTTACCGTTGCCTGCGTGGTACCAGGCCAGGGCAATCAGGGCGGCGGGGTTATGGCGCAGGTCAGGCACCCGGGTGGCGGCATCCATTTCCTTTGCGCCGCCGAGGATGGAGCGAATGCTGATGTTCTGTAGGGCGGCAGGCAACAGCCCCACGGCGGAAAGTTCTGAGGTGCGTCCACCCACCCAATCTCGCATGGGGAACGTGGCCAGCCAGCCTTCCTCCAGGGCCTGATTTTCAAGGGCACTGCCTCGGCCCGTAATGGCGACGGCCTGTCTAGGAAAGTTCAGACCTCGCTGCTCAAACCGATGGCGCACTTCGAGCATGCCATTGCGAGTTTCGGGGGTACCGCCGGATTTGGACGTGACGATGACCAGGGTGGTGGACAGGTGATCCTGAAGCCGGGCCAGAATGCGGTCGATGCCCTCGGGGTCGGTATTATCAATGAAGTGAATGTTCAAGGGTGGAAAGTCTGGTCCCAGGGCCTGGGCGACGAACTGGGGCCCCAGGGCAGACCCGCCAATGCCGATAGACAGAATATCGGTAAAGTGCTCCTGACCAGGCGGATAAATGCCACCCGTTCGGATTTGGCTGGCAAATTGCTCAATGCTTACCAGAGTTTCTTCAATATCTTGTTTGAGTTCTGGGGTAGGAGCCAGATCAGGGTCCCGTAGCCAGTAGTGGCCGACCATGCGGTTTTCGTCAGGGTTGGCGATAGCCCCAGCCTCTAATGCCGCCATATCCTCAAACGCCTTGGCAAACTTGGGCTGTATCTGGTCTACAAAGGCGGCGTCAAAGTCCATGAGGCTGACATCCAGATAAAAGCCCAGCCCCTCGTGGTAGTACAACCAGTCTTTATAACGTTGCCAGAGGGCTGTAGCATCCATGCGTTGACTCCTGATAACCGACAAATTTATCCAACAGTTTACTGAAGTGCAGTCTAAGGCAGCATCCTATTGAAGCAATGAAACTTGAGATTAAAATTTCTTCGCCCAACGCTCTTGTTAATGCGAAGGGGCAGGCCCCGCCGTGATGGGGGACCCAATTGCCGCCATCGCCGACCGCCCCCGTGGATGATGCCGGAAAAGCCCCCAAAAAGCACGACTCGGAGGGGTTTAATCGCCTGGTAGTCAATAGGCCGCTTTCACAGCCCGCAGACGGGTTGACATACTGCGAATCACCTCCAGGGCAAACAATGGCGTCTCTTGAACCAGGAACTGAAAGTGGGCTTTGTCAACAGCCGCTAACCTACAGTCGGTTTTGGCTACGGCGGTCGTGGCTCGGACGGGAGGATTTTGCACCAGCGCCCCCTCGCCAAATACGTCGCCCGCTTTGATGGTTTCAAAGACATCGCCTTTCAGCATCATGTCCACTTCTCCCTGAATGACGCCATACATAAACTCTCCAGTTTCTCCAATTGCAAAGATGGGGTCTCCGGCTTTGTAGATCTGAATGTTTTCGGAGGTATTGAATAATTCGATAACGCGGGCGGGCTCTAGCATGGTGAAATTCTCAAGCTGCTTAACATTGCAATTTTAAAGCGGTCTGGAAAACTTTCCTTTAATCGGCCCTTAAGTTGTGTCCTAAAGTTGTGTCCTGAAGTTGTGTCCTGAAGTGGTTTCTTGTCATACCTGCTTCCCAGGTTGAAGTAAAGACCAATCAGCGGTTTTAAGCAAAGCCTGATAGAGTTATCTCCCATAAGGAAGATGACTCTATCAGGCCAAGGGTACCGAGAGAAAAAATTAGCGAGTCATTGCGGAGTAACCATGAAACGTAGACATTTAATTGGGTCCGTGGCTTTAGGGGCAGGCTTTACGGCTGCAATCGCGGCCTGCGGAGGGCAACAAACCGCTTCTACCAGCAACAGTCCTGGGGTACAAACCGATGATGCCCCCAATGTGCAGTGGCGCATGGCCTCCAGCTATACTCCCAGTCTGGATACGGTGTATGGCGGTAGCGAATACTTTGTCGAGCGGGTCAGCCAGCTTACTAATGGACGTTTTGAAATTTCCCTATCTGCCGCGGGGGAAATTGTGCCGGGTCTGGAAGTGCTGGATGCGGTGCAGCAGGGCACCGTGCAGTCTGGACATACCAACTCCTACTACTATCGGGGCAAAAATGAGGCCCTGGCCTTCGATACAGCGGTCCCCTTTGGCTTTAACTACCGGCAGCAGAATGCCTGGCTCTACGAGGGGGGCGGCCTGGAGCTGATCCACGAGCTACTTTCTGACTTTAATATCATCAGCTTTCCCGGGGGCAGCACCGGGACCCAGATGGGCGGCTGGTGGAATCGGGAAGTGAATAGCCCCTCCGACCTCCAGGGGGTAAATATGCGTATTCCCGGCCTGGGCGGCACGGTGATGGAACGCCTTGGGGTCAACGTGCAAAACCTGGCGGGGGGCGAAATTTTCCAGGCTCTACAGCTCGGGACCATTGATGCGGCTGAGTGGGTCGGGCCCTATGATGATGAAAAGCTGGGGCTGTACCAGGCCGCCAGCATTTACTACTATCCCGGCTGGTGGGAACCGGCGTCCCAGTATTCCTTCTACTTCAACCTGGATGAGTGGAATGCGCTACCCGAAAACTATCAGAACGTGCTGAAGACAGCGGCGGCAGAAACCCACCTGAACATTATGGCCCGCTATGATGCC
The DNA here is from genome assembly GCA_964590465.1 of uncultured bacterium. GTDB lineage: Bacteria > Cyanobacteriota > Cyanobacteriia > Phormidesmidales > Phormidesmidaceae > CAZPYG01. The sequence goes on from CAZPYG010000041.1 coordinate 28,767, forward strand.
CGCAACCCTGGTGCCCTCCGTAGTTTGTTGGATCAGGGCGTAGAGCTGAAGCGATTCCCGGATGAGATTATGGCCGCAGGCCGCACCGCTTCCTTTGAACTCTATGAGGAGTTGGCCGCAGCAGATGCCACCTACAACAAAATCTACACGGCCTGGAAAGACTTCCGGGAAAACTCCAACCGCTGGTTCTCCACCTCAGAGTTAGCCTTTATAAACTTTGCCTCCGAGCAGGAGGCCTAGCTCCCGCAAGGACTGAGACTGGCTCGCTGGGGATGCGGCGGGCCATTAGTTATTTACAGCACCGACAGCTGCAGGAAAAGGCACTATCTTGAAAGCCATAACTCCACCTCAGGTAGATTCCGAAGCAGCCACAGTTGCCCACTATGGATATATAACAGGAACCTTTGAGTGGATTACCGTTTTCCTGTTTAAGACAGGTTAGGTCAACGGATGCCTAGGACTCGTTCCTGAACGAAACAGCAAAACCATGTCATAACCGGGGGGAGACGATGATTGTCGGGGCTCATTATCTGGGTCAAGACCGTTGCCAGTTCACGGTTTGGGCGCCTCTGCGTGAAGCGGTGGCAATTGAACTGCTAGAGCCTCAACCACGCCAAATTCCCCTTACTCCAGAACCTGAAGGGTACTGGACCGCCCTGGCAGACGCCGTACCCCCAGGAACTCTTTACCAGGTGCAGTTAGCGGCAGATTTAACCAGACCGGATCCGGCCTCCAGGTATCAACCCCAGGGAGTGCATGGTCCGTCTCAAGTGATTGATCCCGGTGCCTATGGATGGGAAGACGAAGGATGGAAAGGCCTCCCCTTGCAGGATTACATCATTTATGAACTGCATGTGGGCACCTTTACTTCGGCAGGTACTTTCGACGCGGCCATCTCCCGCTTGCCCAAGCTCAAGGAATTGGGCATCACGGCCATTGAGATCATGCCGGTGTCGCAGTTTCCGGGCGATCGCAACTGGGGCTATGACGGCGTTTATCCCTTTGCGGTGCAGGACAGCTACGGTGGACCCGAGGGGCTGAAGCGGCTTGTGGATGCCTGCCATCAACACGGGTTAGCCGTCATTATGGATGTGGTATATAACCACTTCGGCCCAGAGGGCAACTACACCGCCGACTTTGGCCCTTACTTTACAGATCGCTACAACACCCCCTGGGGAGCGGGGATGAACTTCGATGACGCCTATTGCGATGGCGTGCGTCGATTCATGATTGACAACGTACTCATGTGGTTCCGCGACTACCACATGGATGCCCTGAGGCTGGACGCGATTCATGCCATCTACGACTTTGGAGCTTCTCACATCCTGGCAGATATGAAGTCTGCCGCCGCTGTTCTGGAGAAAACCCGTGGCATCCCCTGCTATCTGATTGCTGAAAGCGACCTCAACGATGTGCGGGTGATTAATCCTCCCGAATACGGGGGGCACGGTATTGACGCCCAGTGGAGTGACGACTTTCATCACTGCCTGCATACCCTGCTCACGGGGGAAGACCTGGGCTACTACCAGGACTTTGGTACCCCCGAACATTTGGTGCAGGTGTTGCAGAAGGGCTACCTGTTCGACGGCATCTACTCCCGCTTTCGTAAACGTCGCCACGGCAATGACGCCAGCCACCGTCCTCCCTACCAGTTCGTAGTTTGCGCCCAAAACCATGACCAGATTGGCAACCGCATGTTGGGAGAACGACTCACCTCCCTGGTTGACTTCGAAGCGCTGAAGCTGGCAGCGGGTACTCTGCTGCTATCTCCCTATATCCCGCTGCTGTTCATGGGTGAAGAGTATGGAGAAACGGCTCCTTTTCTATACTTTGTCAGCCATGGTGATCCCGACCTGGTGCGGGCGGTGCGAGAGGGCCGCAAGCGGGAGTTTGCGGAATTCCACGAAGAAGGGGAACCCCCTGACGCTGAAAGCCCCGAAACATTCAACCGATCTACCCTGAACTGGGATCTGCTGGACCAGGACAGACACCAGTGCCTGTGGCGGTTTTACCAGCGCTTGATTCAGCTCCGGCGGGACATTCCAGCCCTGGCCTGTCTGGATGATCGGGCCATTGACGCCAGATATATTGAGGCCCAGGGGCTAATCAGCGTTCGGCGCTGGCATGATGCATCTCAAGTGGTCTGTTTGATCAACTTTCAGCCTGACACCGTCAGCTACATCCCCGTACTGGACGGCCAGTGGCAGCAGCGCCTGAACTCTGCCGCTGCGACCTGGATGGGATCGGGGAGTGAAACCCCTGAAATTTGGGAAACGGGCAAAATGGCAACATTGCCCCCCCAAAGTTTTGTCTTATACGAGCACCTTAAACCATCCTGATCGCGCCTTCCACAGAGCCGCCGGTATTGATACTTAAAAGCTGCTTATATACCTTTATTTTTTGGTCTGGAGATAAAAGTTAAACAGAGTATATAGATTAGATAGATTCTAAACCCTGAAGCTGATACAAGACCGAGATTGAAATAACGTTTTTGGTTCTGTCCCCATGAGAATTCCCCTTGCTACCTATCGCTTACAATTCCATCCTGAATTTGGCTTTCAGGATGCCCTGCGAATTGTTACCTACCTTGAGGAATTGGGGATTTCTGATATCTATGCGTCTCCCATTTTCAAAGCCCGGCGGGGTAGTGCCCACGGCTATGACGTAGTCGATCCGTCCCAACTTAATCCAGAGTTGGGAACCGACGAAGACTTTGAAGAACTGACCAAAGAATTAAATCAGCGGGACATGGGCTGGCTCCAGGACATCGTTCCCAACCACATGGCCTATGACAGCGAAAATCCTTTTCTGGTAGATATTCTGGAACATGGTCCCTATTCCGAATACAGCGACTTTTTCGATGTGGAATGGGAGCATCCCTTTGAGGATTTCAAGGGGAAAATATTAACCCCCATGCTGGGGGATTTTTACGGACGCTGCATGGAGCGGGGAGAAATCATCCTCGATTATGACGAAGCCGGGTTAACCGTTAACTACTACGACCTCTGGGTGCCGTTGCGGATTGAGTCCTACAATCGCTTTCTCACCTACGACATGGATACCCTGGCTAAGAGTCTGGGCCGGAACCATCCCGACTTTGTCAAACTACTGGGCATCCTCTACATGGTGAAAAATCTGTCAGACGAAACCACTGGCAGAGAACGTAAAGATCAGGCCCAATTCATCAAAGAATTGCTGTGGGAGTTATACACCACCAACGAAGAAGTTAACCAGTTTATTCAGAAAAACCTGTCCCTCTTCAACGGCGAAGTTGAAGAGGGGGACCGCTACGACTTGCTGGATAGCCTGCTGTCGGATCAGTTCTTTCGTCTGGCATTCTGGAAGGTGGGGGCTGAAGAACTCAACTATCGCCGTTTTTTTACCGTTAACGAATTAATTTGTCTCCGCATTGAGGACCTGAAGGTATTTCAAAAAACCCATTCCCTGATTGGCCAACTGATCAAAAATGGACAGGTCCATGGGTTGCGCATCGACCACCTGGACGGGCTATATAATCCCGAACAATATCTACGCCGACTGCGCACCAAGTGTGGCGAAGACACCTACATTGTGGTCGAAAAAATCCTCGAACTGGATGAGGAACTGCCGGATGATTGGCCCATTCAGGGTACCTCCGGCTATGACTTTTTGAACCAGGTCAATGGCCTGTTCTGCTGTCACGCCAACGTAAAAGCCTTCGACAATATTTACGGTCGTCTGGTAGAGCAGCGCCCCGACTACGACACCTGGAAAATCGGCAACAAGCGCCTGATTGCCGACACTAATTTAGTTGGTGATGTGGACAACCTGGCCCACATGCTGAAGCGTATCGCCGGTCGCTACCGCTACGGGCGCGACTTTACCCTCAGCGGTCTGCGCAAGAGCATTCTGGAGATGCTGGTGCAATTTCCGGTGTACTGCACCTATATCAACGAAGACGGGGTGAGCGATCGCGATCGCACCTACATTCACCGCGCCATTAAAAATTCCAACAAACGCATTCCCCAACTGCAAAACGAGCTGGCCTTTATCGAAAAGGTGCTGACCCTCGACTACGAAGACTTCCTCACCGAAGAGGACAAAGCTGAGTGGCTGCACTTTACCATGCGGTTCCAGCAGTTTTCCGGTCCGCTAATGGCCAAGGGCATCGAAGATACCCTGTTTTACGTTTACAACCGGATGCTTTCCCTCAATGAAGTGGGCGGCGATCCCGGTACCTTTGGCGTTACCTTGAAGGAATTCCACGGGTTTAATCAACGGCAGTTGACCCACTGGCCCCATACCCTCAACACCAGTTCCACCCACGACACCAAACGCAGCGAAGACGTCCGGGCAAGGCTTAACGTCCTGTCGGAAATCCCCGAAGAGTGGGATCAGCAGTTGCGCCGCTGGCAAAATTTGAACGATGCCTTCAAAATCGTGACCGAAAAGCGCACGATACCTGACCCCAACAACGAGTATTTTCTGTATCAAACCCTGGTGGGGGCCTTTCCCTTTGGGGATGATCCTGAAGAATATAAAACCTTTGTAGAGCGGGTCAAAGCCTATGTGGTCAAAGCCGTTCGAGAAGCGAAGGTTTACACCGCCTGGCTCCGTCCCGATAGTGAGTATGAAGAGGGTTTTGTCACCTTTGTGGAGCGGATTCTAAAAGAGTCTGAGCAAAATGACTTTTTAGCCGAATTTAGACCTTTTCAGCAAAAAATCGCCCGCTACGGCATTTTCAATTCCCTTTCCCAGACCCTGTTGAAGCTGACCTCCCCCGGCGTACCGGATTGTTATCAGGGCACCGAACTTTGGGATCTGAGCATGGTTGATCCTGATAATCGTCGTCCGGTGGACTACGAAGAGCGGATTTCATTCCTGCAGGAAATTCAGCGTCGCTGCCAGACGGACATCAACAGTTTGCTGTCCGACTTACAAGCCACCTGGCAGGATGGCCGCATGAAACTTTTCCTGATTTATCGTGCTTTAACCGCTCGCAAAGAGCATCGAGACGTTTTCGAAAAGGGTAACTATAGCCCGATTAAAGCCGAGGGTAAATATGCAGAGCATGTTGTAGCGTTCGTGCGCACCTATCAAAAACAGACCGCCATCGTGGTGGCTCCACGGTTCTTAACCAGCATCATTACACCTGACCAAGACCCCTACGGTGAAACGGTTTGGGATGATACAGCTTTGGTTTTACCGAAGAAACTCCAGGCGGACTGGATGGACACCATTACGGACCGTAAAATTACCGATCAGGCCAGGCTTCCGATTGGCAAGATTCTACAAAATTTTCCTGTGGCCCTACTGCTTAAGACAGATTTTCGTTAATCTTGAGTGGTAGAAATTAAGCTTTGTAACCTGTGACTATCCAGCCCCTCACCGCTGCCAGTGAGCTTACAGCCTGGCAGGTTAAATCCGTTCGTGCCTACATCCAGAACTCCTGGCAGACTCTGTCTCGTTCCCTCAGCCACATTCTTGAGGCGGCGCGGGACGAAAAGGTCGATCATTTTCCCGGTAAACGCTGGCCGGTTTACATCTCTCCCCAGGAAGACCACTACACGGTGGAGAATGCTTTGCTGGACGTGTTGAGCCAGGAGGAGTTTGAGCAGATTGACCTGCGGGTGTTGCCTGGGGACTATGACCACATAGAAGAGCATGGTCTGCTGTATCTGCCCCACGACTACGTGGTGCCGGGAGGGCGCTTCAACGAAATGTACGGTTGGGACAGCTACTTCATCGTGCTGGGGTTGCTGCAGGATGGAGAACTGCTGATGGCCAAAAATATGGTGGATCAGTTTATCTATCAGGTGCAGCACTACGGTACCGTGCTGAATGCGAATCGAACCTATATGCTGCAGCGGTCCCAGCCTCCTGTTCTATCGCTGATGGTGCTGGCGGTGTTTGAGCAAACCGGCGATAAAGACTGGTTACAAACGGCCCTGCCCGTGCTGGAGCGCTACTACTATTACTGGATGGTGCCGCCCCACTTTGACCCGGTGACGGGGCTTTCCCACTATTATGCCCTGGGGCAGGGCCCAGCCCCCGAGGTGGTTAGCTCTGAGCAGGATGAGCAGGGGCGTACCCACTACGACCGGGTGCGGGAATATTTCCGGGAGCATGTTATCGAAGACTACGATGTCAGCCTATTCTACGATGCCGAAAAGGACGAATTAACCGAACTGTTCTACCAGGGCGACCGCTCCATGCGGGAGTCAGGCTTTGATATTACCAATCGGTTTGGCCCCTTTAGCGCTGACATTATCCACTACGCCCCGGTTTGCCTCAACGTGCTGCTCTACCAAATGGAGCAGGACATGACCCAGATGTATCAGACCCTGGATCGCGGGTGGGAAGCCAAAATCTGGCAGGCCCGCGCCCAGCATCGCCAGCAACTCATTAACCGTTACCTCTGGGATGAAGAAGCAGGGCTGTACTTTGACTACAACCCCTTCAAGGGAGAGCGGCGTCAGTACGAGTTTGCCACCACCTTCATGCCCCTATGGGCCGGGATTGCCTCTCCCCACCAGGCAAAGCGGGTGGTAGACAACCTTTGGAAGTTTGAGGCTCCTGGGGGCATCTTGACCAGCACCCACGTATCCGGCAACCAGTGGGATGCCCCCTTCGGCTGGGCTCCCCTGCAACTCTTTGCCATCCAAGGACTCCACCGCTGCGGCTACCATGCCGATGCCAGGCGGATTGCCCAAAAGTTTGTGCACATGGTGGTGCAGGAGTTTGAGCGGACCAGCACCATCGTCGAAAAGTACGATGTCCAGCGCTGTTCCTCAGAAGTCTCCGACGAAATCCACTTTGGCTACAGCTCCAACGAAATCGGCTTTGGCTGGACCAATGGAGTAGTCTCAGAACTGCTGGCGCTGATGGAGATCGAAGATGACGCCATGGTAGAACAGGCGGCCTAACTCTGAGCTGGGATTTTCCAGGGTTCAACCTGCCCGTCATTTCCGTGCAGGTCTCCCGTCGGGGCAAGCGGCTGTTTGCCCCTGCCCATCGGATGTATGGGAGGACTCGGGCTTAACCCGCTTAGCTACCGTACTATCCCTTTGCTCCCACCTGCTGCCGCAGTGGGGCTAGGAAACCGGGGTGCCTCGATAGAGGCGAGCGGCCTGCTCTGGACTCAGACGATTGACCCCTGGCCAAAACGGCTGCGGCGTCTCAGGCAAGGTAGGCTGGCGGTTTTCTTCGACCACCAGGGGCTTTCTTCCCACTAGAAATTCTTCCGGTTCCTCTGGATACAGCTTGCTGTGGGGCGGCACATAGGCGTGGGTCTCGGGATCGTAGGCCAAAATTTCGCCGTTTTCAATGTTATAAATCCAGGCGTGAATGGCCAGGTCACCTCGATGCAGCTTGGAGCGAATGGACGGGTAGGTGCGCAGATTTTCGATTTGGGTGAGGACATTTTCGGCCACCAGGGCATCCAGGTGGTCTTTCTTATCGAGATGGCCGTAGTTATCTTCAACCAGACGGCGGGTGGCTTCGGTGTGGCGCAACCAGTCGTAGACCAGAGGCATGTTTTCTTCAAGTTCTCCGAGCTGCAAAAGCCCCTTCATTGCTCCACACTGGGTGTGACCACATACGATAATTTGTTTAATATCCAGGGCTTCTATGGCGTATTCAATCGTGGCCCCTTCACCGCCATTGGTCGCTTCGTAGGGAGGCACAATGTTACCCGCATTACGAATGACAAACAGGTCGCCAATTTCCGCCTGGGTAATGATGGTTGGATCAACCCGAGAGTCAGAGCAGGCAATAAATAAAACTCTAGGGTGCTGTTCCTTAGCCAGCTCCTTCATCAACGCCTGACGGCTGGGTACGTAGTTCTGCTGGAATTGGCGAAGGCCGGTAAGGAGTTTTTTCATGGAACAAGTCTATGGTTCAGCATGGATGGGGAAGAGTTACCCCCAATCGTTATCCCATATATCAGGACGTCTGATCGGAAAGATTTGCTTATCACAGCAATTATGTCTACTTCTTGAGGAACCGAATCATCTCTAAACAGGCAGGCACCAGGGAAGGAGAGATCGGGGCATTGTACAGGTGAGCACCGGAGCAGACATAAGAAATAGTCTGCTCCAAGAACCTCCACCCATTCACCCACCCACTCCCTCACCAACGACATCTCTCAAAGCGTTCAACAGCGACTGGTTTTCGACTTCGGTCCGGACGGCGATGCGGAAGTAACGGTCGCCCAGTTCCGGAAAACTGAGACAGTCTCGCACCAGGATGTGATGACATTTAAGGAGTCGTTCCTGTAATTCGGGTACAGCCCTGTCCGCACGGACTAAGAGAAAGTTCGCGGTCCCCGCCCAGGGATACAGCCCCGCAATGGTTCTTAGCCCATCCAGCAGCGCTTGACGGGCAGACGGTAGCCATTGCCAGGTTTGTAATTGAAAGGCCTGATCTTGAAGGGCAGCCAGGGTGGCAGCTTCTGCCAGGGTATTTACGGGCCAGGGGTCGCGCCACCGTTGCCAGCGTTGAAGTCGGTCGGGATGGGCGATAGCATAGCCGATACGCAGGCCAGGCAGGCTATAGAACTTCGTGAGGGATCGCAAAATCACCAAGTTGGGAAACTGTTTAACCCAAGGGATTAAGCTTTGTGCCTGTTCAGGGGGAATGAAGTCCATGAAAGCTTCGTCTAAAACCACAAGGTGGCCGCTCTCTACCAGGGGTAGTAAAGATTCTGCCTGGAACAGGTAACCGGTAGGGTTATGGGGATTGTTAACCAGGTATCCCTGAACCTCGCCATTTATGTGCAAAAGACTCAGGGGTAAAGGTTGAGCACCAGGACCCAAGTCTCCGGGCAAACAGGAGACCGGCTTAAGGTTTCCACCAAATGCTTCTATCGCTCTGTGATAATCCCCAAAAGCGGGGGTCAACAGCCCTACAGCGGCAGCTTTTGGCAATGGGGTTGTACGGCTTGGGGCACAGATATCTCTGACGGCCCAGGTCAACAACTCGGCGGCACCATTTCCGGGAAGAATCCAATCGGGGTCTACTCTGTGGTGATGCCCTAGCGCTTCCCGCAAAAGCCCATAGGACGGATCAGGATAATGCTGTAGAGCTCCAAAGGCCTTTTGCAGAGCCTGCAAAACTGACTTTGGAGGCCCGAGGGGGTTAATACTGGCGGAGAAATCTAAAAGAGAACCGGGGGAAACACCGGCGACTTTTGCCGCCCAGGCAACGTTTCCCCCGTGAACAGGTCGAATTGAATGTGCGTAAATCAATTGAGCAGTTACTTGGCCACCTTTTCTTTGAATAGCTTACCTGCAGAAAAGGCCGGTACGGTAGTGGCAGGAATAACCATAGTATCCCCGGTTTTAGGATTACGGCCTTCGCGTTCTTTCCGCTCCCGGGGTTCGAAGGAACCAAACCCTACCAGGGTAACCTTCTTCCCTTCAGATACGGCTTCCATGATGGCTTCAATGGTGGCTGTAATCACATGGTCAGCTTCCTTTTTCGTTACAGCAGCTTTTTCGGCTACCTTATCGACGAGTTCACCTTTATTCATAATGGTCTCCTATGGGCAAAAGACATCTTCAGAGGAACCAGGGGGATTGAAGCTCTACTATCAACAAAAAATTGATGAGAACCACAGCCAATGGCTGAAACCCCCGTAGACCCAGAATTTCACTGCCTTATTCTAAGGGCAAGTCCGGGAAAGTGGATCGCCAAAAGCTTTAATTTATGTAGATTTCGGGGATTTTTAAGAAAGTTAAACCGCCAGGGAATTTTTCTAATTTTCATTAAGAAACACAAAAAATGGCTGAAACCCTTGTTTTTCAGGGGTTTCAGCCAAAGAAAATCAAACTTGGATGGAGTTTATCCTAATCTCAAAGGGGGTGAAAACTTGGACATCAACGGGGCCTGATTTCTCGCCCTAAAGATCAAAGGGGCACCCCTCAGCCCGTTTGCCCAGAAAAGAGAGCATAAGCTGCTCAGTTGCGATTTAAGATCTGCTG
>CAZPYG010000042.1:0-38688 GCA_964590465.1 uncultured bacterium
ACGACCTGATGAAACTGCTGGATGTGCTGCATGGGGGCAATGCCCACGCCCAGCTTAATGCCCTGGTGCTGCTGCGCAAAATTCACGATGCCCAGGCATTACCGTCTATCCTGCCGTTTTTTGAGTCGGAGAACCCCGAACTGCGGGAAGCGGCGGTAACGACTCTGCGCTATCTGAATCAGGTGGTGCGGTGCCAACCCGCCCTGGCGTTGGCCAAAGATCCGGTGGAGTCGGTGCGGCGGGCAGCAACTTTGACCCTGGGTCACCTCAGCGATGAGGGCGTCGTGCCCCTGCTGTGCGACCTGCTCACCAGCGACAGCGACTGGCAGGTGCGGCGAAATGCGGCCCAGTCTCTGGATCTGCTGGCCAGTCCAGACTCCGTGGAAGCCCTGATTCAGGCCATGGATGATCCGGAGTGGCAGGTGCGTAAGTTCACCGCTCGGGCCTTGCAGAAAATTGCCGATAAGCGAGCCATGCCTGCGCTGGTTAAGGCGCTGACCGATGACTACTCCGATGTGCGTCGGGATGCCGCTACCGCCCTGGGCAATCTGGAGGACACCGACGCCCTCTCGGCCCTGCAGCAGACCCTGCACGACCCCGACATGGATGTGCGGATTTTCTCCCAGCGCGCCATCGACAAAATCCAGAAGTCTATGCCAGAAGCCTCCCATGCCTAGCCATTCTTCTCCCTTTCATCGCGCCGATGAGGTCGCCCAGCCGACGGATCCTCCTAGCCCTGAGGAATTAAACCGCAAGGCGGAGGTGATTCAGCAGCTCAAGGGGCTAAAAGAACCCCATTTACAAAATGACCTGATCAGTTTAGGCATGGTGCGTAACCTCCAGGTCGTAGGGGATTACGTGTACCTGCGCCTCTATGTAGGTTGCCATCAACTGCATCTGCAGGATCAGGTACAGCAGACCCTGGGCCAGCTGCCCTGGTGTAAGAAGGCCTACGCCCAGCTCTGCACCATTCCCGGTGTGCGCACCACTCTGGCGGTGTCCAGCGGCAAAGGGGGCGTGGGCAAATCCACTACGGCGGTTAATCTGGCGGCAGCCCTGACCCGCACGGGCGCAAAAGTCGGTCTGCTGGACGCCGATATCTACGGTCCCAATGTACCGCAAATGCTCGGCCTGGGCCATTCCCAGGTGCGGGTGATCGACACGCCGGACGGTCAGCGGTTTGTGCCCCTGGAGTCCCACGGCATCAAGCTGATGTCCGTCGGATTGCTGGCGGAACGAGATCATCCCCTGGCCTGGCGGGGTCCGGTGATGCACAAAATCCTCACCCAGTTCATCCAGGAAGTGGACTGGGGCGAGCTGGACTACCTGCTGATTGACCTACCCCCCGGCACTGGCGATGCCCAGATCACCATCGTCCAGGAAAGCCCCATCTGTGGGGTGGTGATGGTAACAACCCCTCAACAGGTGGCCGTTTCCGATGTCCGTCGCAGTGTCCATATGTTCCGCCAGGTGGGGGTGCCGGTGCTGGGCCTGGTGGAAAACATGAGCTACCTGCTCTGCGGCCACTGTGGCGAACCCACCCCCATTTTCGGGGCCGGTGGCGGGGCTCAAATTGCCACGGAACTATCAGTTCCCCTGTGGGGGCAGGTCCCCATCGACCCCCGCATTTGCGAACAGGGAGATGCCGGAGAACCATTGCCCCTGAAGGTGCCGGATGCAACCCTGAGCCAGATCTTTGGACAGATTGCCTCAGGGCTGAATGCTACCTTTGGGTTATCTCCGGTGCAGGTAGAAAGAGCCTTGCGGCCATTAGGTTAGGTCGCCAACTCAGAAACCGGGTTTCTGCGACAAATTATGCCAATCCTACGCAATTTCAAGAAAGAAACCCGGTTTCTAAGCTGAGTGTATATCTCCTGAGGTTGGATGAAATGGATGGAACCCACCCCGAAACCCCTGAGCTTGTTGGGTTCCGCTCATGCTCCACCCAACCTACAAAACAGCACGGGGTTAGACGCCATTCAAAGTTTTTCGGATCCCCTCCTCGCTGATACCTCGCTCCTGACGTGCAACCACCATCGGGGATCCTTTTCTAATTCTTTTTGGGGAAGCTTATGGGTATAGAGAACTGGCTGATTGGCTTGGCGATGGTGGCGATCGCAGGTTTCACCCGGGGTTTCTCGGGCTTTGGCTCAGCCATGATCCTGGCTCCGGGCCTCAGCCTGCTGTTCAACCCCCAGCAGATCATCGCAACCGTCATTCTGCTGGAAATCACCGCTGGCGTGGGGCTGTTACCTGAAGCGGTGAAAAAGACCCACTGGAAAGAAGTTTTTCCCCTGGTACTGGGATCCGTAGCGATGGTGCCGGTGGGGGCCTACTTTCTCGCCGTTTTGGACCCTTTGCTGATTCGCCGCATCATTGGCGGATTGATACTGGGCTTCTCGGGGTTGCTGATTAGTGGCAAAGTTCAATATCACCAGGTCCACGTTGCAATCACTTTTATCGTGGGTGGTTTGAGCGGTTTTTTGACCGGTTTAGCAGGCATTGGTGGTCCTCCCGTTGTGCTCTACGAAATGTCTGGAGAGAACGCCGCTGCGGATAACCGGGCCAACCTGATTGTCTTTTTCGCATTTACTCAGTTCGTCGCCCTGCTGTTCTACTGGGCCGGAGGAATTCTCACTGTAGGCGTGTTTCAACTGTTCGCCATGTTTGTGCCGGTGTTTGTGCTGGGTCTGCTGCTGGGGCAGTTTTCCTTCAAGCGGGTCGATGAAGCGTGGTTTCGCCGGTTTGTCTATGGCCTGTTGCTGGTAGTAGGGGGATTGGCAGTGGTTGCTTAAGAGCAAGGGAGCAAGGGAGGGATCGGTGAGTAGGTAAGGGGCGGTGAGAGGATGAGAGAAGCTGTCGCGTGGGTTAGGCCTCAGCTCAATTCGGCAAATGACCTGCCGCCTTTCACTCCTGCCGCCCTTCACTACAGAAGGACAAATAAAAGGAATTGCCTATATGAAGGTATCGTCACATCCCAAAGCTGAGCACCCTTCTGCTACAACGGTAGCAAAAGCCTGGAAAGCTCAGGCAATGCCTCTTTTGCCAGGGCTGATGCTCGCCGCAGGCATTGCGGGGGTAGCGCTGCTTATGGCAAAGGCCATCGGCTTAGAGAGCCTGAATCCTCTACTGATTTCGGTGCTGATTGGCATTGGCTGGCGACAAGCTGCCGGCTCACTGAACCTGACTCAGCCTGGAGTCAAATTCACCATGAAGCGCATTCTGCGTTTGGCGGTAATTTTGTTGGGGCTGCGGCTCAGCCTGGCGGAAGTTATGGCCGTGGGGGCTGCGGGGCTGGTCATTGTTGCAACCAGCACCATTAGCACCTTTTACTTTACTTGCTGGTTGGGTCGTCAGCTTCAGGTGGGTCGGCGACTGACTCAGTTAATTGCGGCGGGTACGTCGATTTGTGGGGCTTCTGCGGTGGTAGCCACAAATGCAGTGGTGGATGGATCAGAGGAGGATATGGCCTATGCAATTTCCACGATTACGGGCTTCGGCACTTTAGCCATGCTGACCTACCCTTTAATTGGCAACCTGCTTGCTTTGCCCCCGGAAACCTTTGGCATTTGGAGTGGTGCCTCAGTACATGAAGTTGCTCAGGTCATTGCCACGGGCTTTCAAGCAGGTCCGGTAAGCGGAGAGCTAGCAACGGTGACTAAACTCTCTCGGGTACTGCTGATTATTCCCGTCATGCTGAGTTTAGGTTGGCAGAGCAGAAGGTCTCTGAACAGCCACAACGAGGCAAGATCGCTTCCTGTACCCTGGTTTGTGGTACTTTTTGGTCTGTTGACTGTGATCAACAGTTTCGGGATTGTCCCAGAAAGGTTACAGGCCTCGATATTACAATTCAACCAGTTATTCCTTTGCATGGCGTTAGCCGCAATGGGGCTAGAAACTAACCTCAACCAGTTATTCAAGCTGGGTGCCAAACCTATCTATTTGGCAGGTATTTCCTGGTTTTTCTTAGCAGGAGTCAGCCTAACAATGATCATTATATTTTACTCATCACTATAGAAAGTTTCTAACTCCTATTGTGTGTTGGAAAGCCAGTACCCATTGCCGCTGGGGTGCGCAATTTGACTCCCCAGGAGCAATTCCAGGACTGCAACAGCCTAGAACAGAAAATACCGCTGAGCCATGGGTAGCACATCCGCTGGTTCGCAGGTGAGCAGTTGCCCATCGGCTTTCACTTCGTAGGTCTCTGAATTAACTTCCATGTGGGGCGCATAGGTGTTGAGCTTCATGTCGGCTTTGCTGAGGTTGCGGCAGTGGGCGACAGGAACAGCGGGAGTCGTGATACCAATCTGCTCAGGAATGCCCGCTGCCATTGCCGCCTGGGAGACAAAGGTAAGGGAAGTGGCGGCAATCGCCCCACCGTAGCTGCCGAACATAGGCCGCATGTGCACGGGCTGGGGGGTGGGAATGCTGGCGTTGGGGTCACCCATCTGGGCCCAGGCAATCACCCCGCCTTTAATCACAATTTCCGGTTTCACTCCAAAGAAAGCGGGCTTCCACAGGCAGATATCCGCCAGCTTGCCCTCCTCCAGGGAACCGACCTGGTTAGCGATGCCGTGGGTAATGGCGGGGTTGATGGTGTACTTGGCTACGTAGCGTTTGGCCCGGTGGTTATCGTTGCGGTCAGAATCTTCCGGTAGGGGACCGCGCTGCACCTTCATTTTGTGGGCCGTCTGCCAGGTGCGGATGATCACCTCCCCCACCCGGCCCATGGCCTGGGAGTCAGACGCAATCATGCTGAAGGCCCCCAGGTCGTGGAGAATGTCTTCGGCGGCGATGGTTTCCCGGCGAATGCGGGACTCGGCAAAGGCGATGTCTTCAGGAATGCTGGGGCTGAGGTGGTGGCACACCATCAGCATATCCAGGTGTTCATCCAGGGTGTTGCGGGTGTAGGGACGGGTGGGGTTGGTGGAGGAGGGCAGCACGTTGCTCTCGCCGCAGACTTTGATAATGTCGGGAGCGTGGCCGCCCCCCGCCCCTTCTGTGTGGTAAGTGTGAATCACCCGATTTTTGAAGGCGGCGATGGTGTTTTCCACAAAGCCTGCCTCGTTCAGGGTGTCGGTGTGAATGGCCACCTGCACGTCATATTCATCGGCAATGGCCAGGCAGGTATCAATGGCGGCGGGGGTAGTGCCCCAGTCTTCGTGCAGCTTCAGGCCCATGGCTCCAGCTCTCACCTGCTCGGCCAGACCTTCCGGCTGGGCACTGTTGCCCTTGCCCATAAAGCCCAGGTTCATGGGCAAGGCGTCTGCCGCCTGCAGCATCCGCGCCATGTTCCAGGCCCCGGGGGTACAGGTGGTGGCGTTGGTGCCAGTGGCCGGTCCGGTACCGCCGCCAATCATGGTGGTGACGCCCGAGGCAATGGCCGTTTCAATCTGCTGGGGGCAGATGAAGTGGATGTGGGAGTCAATGCCTCCGGCGGTGACGATCATCCCTTCCCCGGCTAAGGCTTCGGTGGAGGGACCAATGATGATGTCTACATTGTCCTGAATGTAGGGGTTCCCCGCTTTTCCGATTTTGTGGATTTTGCCGTCCTTAAGGCCGATGTCGGCCTTGACAATGCCCCACCAGTCGAGAATTAGGGCGTTGGTAATGACCATATCCACCGCCCCTTCGGCCCGGGAAATGGGAGACTGGCCCATGCCGTCGCGAATTACCTTGCCGCCGCCGAATTTCACCTCGTCGCCGTAGGTGGTGAAGTCCTGCTCCACTTCAATGATCAGTTCGGTATCTGCCAGACGCACCCGGTCCCCCACGGTGGGACCAAAGGTTTCGGCGTAAGCGCGGCGATCCATGCGGTAGCTCATGGGCAATCCTTTTGGCAACGAGGCTAGGGCAATGTGGCATTTATACCAAGTTACGCCTCAGATTGGGGAAATTTTACTCCAGAAGCAATTTTTAATCGCAACTTTCTGCCTGAAAGCAGAGACAAACTGTCATGATCTGGACACCAGACATTCACGACACCCCTCGGCATCCATAAGGAGATCTTTTGCCACAAAGTTACCCATCTTAGGAGTCACTCACCCAGGGCACAGGCCCTCTGCCCCTACTCGGGGGTATTTTCTTTCCCAGAATGCTCCTAAGATTGGTTGCTCCGGTGATGACAGTCCATTCGCCTAGGGAAGCAAAGAACTCTTGCCAGTCTTGGATTGTAGAACTCGACCCTAGCTCGGGATATTCGCTGCCGTTAATTAGAAAAGTCGGAGTCGACCATATCCCCTCAGGGCATCGTGGTCAGCAACGGCAACCAGGGCCTTGGTCAGGTCCCAGCTCTGACGGTGGTCACGCAGCACCATGGGGTAGACGGTGATGGCCATGCGGTCATCTTTCTGGTTGATCAAGGCCAACAGGTTACATCTGCACCGTAACCACTCCATCCTAATTCACAAACTCTCGGAGGTCAGAAATGGCCGTGATTCTCGTTGAACAGGGCTATATTAGGAGGCAACCCGCTGCCCCGCTTACCTTCTAGCTTTGCCGTGCCGGATTTTGATGATCGCTCCCAAAGAGAGGCTTTGTTCACAAAGGCTGAACTCAAGCTGAAATACGGGGTATCGCCCAGGCTGGGGCAAACCTTGCTGCAGGAGAAAAAGCTGCTGCCCCTGCTGGATGGGCTGGATGAACTGCCCCCCTCACGCCAGGAGCCGGTGGTGCAGGCTGTTAACGACTGGCTGCAGTCGGGGGATGGGCCAACGGGCCTGCTGGTGTGCAGTCGCATTGAGGAATACGGCCTGTACGAAACCAATCTGGGCCTTAACGCCGCCGTTTGCCTGGAACCCCTCACCGATGCACAGCTTCAGGCTTATCTGGCCTCTTTAGAGAGACAAGACCTCTGGGAGACCTTGTGCCAGGATGCAGACTTATTAGCCTTAATACGAACTCCTCTATTGCTAAGCGTTGCAATCCTGGCAAAGGATTGCATTGACTCCGACCAGTGGCAACGCAAGAAGACAACAACAGCCCGGAAAGAATACTTACTAGAAGCCTATGTAGACAATCAATTGCATAAGATAATTAACAGAAAAGAATACCCACTGCACATACAACCTGCTCCTCACCAGATTCGAAAATGGCTAGCTTGGCTGGCAGGGTATCTCAATACCCAATCTCAAGATGAGTTTCTAATTGACAATTTGCAACCTGAAGGACTGGGAAACAAGAGACGGGAATGGCTTTACTGGCTATTTCTCTTCTTGGGAAATTCATTGATAGCTTGTTTATTTTTCACTTTTCACTTTCTACCAGAAATGGTTAAGATTGGACCTTTCTCTTGGCGTGCTGCTATAAACATATTTTTTCTCATCGGAATACCTGCAAG
Organism: uncultured bacterium; assembly: GCA_964590465.1. Lineage (GTDB taxonomy): Bacteria > Cyanobacteriota > Cyanobacteriia > Phormidesmidales > Phormidesmidaceae > CAZPYG01. The sequence continues at coordinate 7,340 of CAZPYG010000042.1, forward strand.
CTTCGTTTTATCAACTCAATCAAAAAATGATGGAGCAAACCTTCTAGCATATATATTCTTTCTGCCTTTTAGAATGGTACGTCATTCTTTGGAGCACAAAACAAACAGTAAAGATAACCCACCAATTCATCGAATTAACTTTAAATTCAGACTTCGACGACGTTTGCCAAGCCTAGAAGAATTTTCAAGGGGATTCAGAATAGCTTGGCACGAGTCTTCATTTATAAATTATATTCCTCTTGCCTCAATACCAGGCATCGCCATAATAATTATTGGCATTCATGAGATGCTTATTGCTATTTCCGGAGCTATAAGGCTCAGAAAAATTCATGTAACATCTAAGAGATTTTTCAGGAATATACATAATTAAGTATAAGGCCGTAAGGGAGAAATTTCCTGGTGATAGTGTCAATAATTATCTATTTCTTGCCATAGCTGGGCAAGAGTACGCCTCTTTTTTCAGAAGCAATGGTGGTTTCTTGTTGAGGGTATTGTTAAATGGTCTCGCTTTGTTTATGAGATTGACGATCTTCACTTCCTTTCTCTTTTTGGTGATTCCACAAGTTTTTACCTCCGAGCAAATACGTTTCCGAATGAATCCTAATGAAGGTGTGCGAGAAGCTCTTAGGATGGCACTTTTTATAACTCTTTTAATGGTTCTAAATGTATATGTTCACTCGTTTTATATAACGAATAGCTTCTTTTTTGGTTTCCTGTCCGTTGTTCTAAATTTTACTGCCTGCCTTATTTTTTGTGATATTTTCAAGCATTTATCGCTACGCATGATCCTAACTTTTCATGTAGGCTGCATCCCCTGGAACTATGCCCGCTTCCTCAACCACTGCACCGAGCGGTTGTTGCTACAGCGGGTGGGGGGCGCTATCGGTTTATTCACAACCTGGTGCAGGAGCATTTTGCGGCTATGCCGTTGAGGGGGGAGTAGGGAGTGGGGAACAGGGAGTAGGTGTGACCAGAGAGATTTTGCTGCAGTATCCCCTCCTGGGAGGCATGTGCTGAGCCTGTCGAAGTAGGCAGGGGTGGGTTAGTCCCGGCAATGGGCCAGTTTATCCATAACAAAGAGAGTCCCTTGCGGTCACAGCTTTGACCCACCCCGTCCTGCGGGCACCCCTCCGAGGAGCTATCCGTTAGGCAGATCTCCTCAATCCCCCTCTCCCAAAATGGGAGTAGGGGAGGTCAGATGGGGCTTTCCGGCCCCCCTGCTCCCGTTCTGGGAGTAGGGGCTGGGGGTAGGGCTATGCCCGTGCGTAGCAGAGGGAAAAGTTTGCAGTGCAAGAGTTTCATCGACTTTTGCGTAAAGGATAGCTCCGAGGAGGGGAAGTAGCCCAGTTTATGGGTAGGGTGTGTTTTCGGCCTCAGGTCAACCTGGCGATGGTATAACCCGCTTTGCTATGGCCGAAACGCACCGTTCGCCTCAAGCCAGAAACCCGATAAAGTAAGCGATGCGTTACGGCCCAACGCTAGAGTTTGCGTGACTTTGCGCAGGTTACTGGGCCGATAACGCATCCTACGCCTGTCGCTGAATTAAGACTTGTGGGCACTGCCCACCCTACAGCTTTTGATTAGCAGTCCCAGATGCCCCGCCTCCTGAACCATTACCCTGTTCAGCCAAACCCGCCATTTGGGGATAGGCTAGCTTCTGCCGGGCAAAGGCCTGCTTGGCGCGAAAAATCAGGTCAGTCTTATACACAAACTCATCCCTGGCATCCATGGGGTAGGCCTTGAGCTTAAATCGGGTGGCCCAGGGCTGCTCTTCCATAATCACCACCACGGGCAGCTTAAGCTGGGTGTAGCGGCTGCTGTAGGCGGCCTGGTAGAGAATCTGCAGCACCTGGTCAGTATCTACATCGTGGGCAAAGTAGAAGTCGGTCACGATCTGAGCTTCCAGCTGGCCACTGTTGGCATTAGAGATGGCCTCTGTCCAGGAGACGTTATGGGGAATGGTGACGGTGTTGTCGTCAGGGGTGCGAATACGCACTTCCCGCAGGCCGTAATCTACTACTTCGCCGTAGGTGTCGCCGATTTTGACCCGATCTCCCACCCGGTAGGGGCCTTCAAACAGCATGACGATGCCGGCAATAATAGAGCTAATGTAGTCCTTAAAGGCAAAGCCCAGGGCCACGGCAACGGTGCCGGTGAGGGCCAGCAGGTCGGCATCCGACAGGCGAATGAACAGCCGAATCAGGTAGATTATCACTATCCCCAGCACCAGCCCTTTCACGAACGGAACGGACTGTTTAATGGCCAGGCGAAACCGTCGCGGCACCCGTTCGGAGACCTGTTCGACCAATACCCGCAAGGCCCAAATAAAGCCGTAGGCAATGACTATCCCAATTGCCGCCCGAATCAGCCTGGAGGTGGTGATTTCAGCGATGAAGTTGCGGAGGTTGTTACTGGTTTCGCCAATTTGAGACGAGTCCGCCAAGATCGTCAGGGTTAAGGCATCCATCGCTATCGCTCCCCAATTAAGAAATTGTTGTTATTGAGTTCACTCCGTAATTTTGGATAGTGGATGGGGTTGACGGTCAACTCATCTCCCCGTTGATGGATTACCCCTTGCCGCTGCATAACCTGCAGACGGTTCCGTACCAGGCGTTCTGTTTCCCCCAGGCTTTGGGCCAGTTGGGCATGGGACATGGGCTGGTGCATTAAGAGGGCGTGCAGCAGGAACCGGTCCAGGGCTTCCAGATTGGTCAGGCCGGGCAGGGTGGGTTTGACCAGGGCCAGTTCCAGGGGATGTTTGTCGAGGAGGGATTGCAGGGTGTCGCAGGCGGTCAAGTCTACCGATTCCAGGTCATCGGCGGCTTCTTTTCGCAACCGCAGCGATCGCACCCACAAATGGGCCGCCGTTGCGCTTAATCCAGAGGACAAACTGGCCAGGGCACTCCAGTAAGACTCACTGCCGAAGGTAGGGGGAGCGTTGGGGTCATCGGCCTTTTCGGGGCTGAGCACCCGTTCCGCCAGGGGATGCAGCCAGGTCTGCAGTTCATCGCCATTCAGCTTGGGCAGATACTCCACCCGTTCCAGATAGGACCCGATCTGACAAACTCGATCCAGAAAGGTCCAGCCCCAGGCATTGCAGCCAATCAGCCAGAATCGGCTGCGGTCCTGCACAATCACATTCTGGAGATACTCAATTCCCTCCCACCCTTGAATACACCGCAAAAAGTAAAGCTCCAGGGCCGGAACCACCATCACCCTCTGCCGCCGTTCCAGATCATCCTTAGGTTTTGGCGGGGGCTTCTGTGCCTCAGCGTTGTCTTCTTCTTCTTCGGGCTGACGGGGACCGAGGCGATTGTGCAGTAGGGATTGAGTGGCCAGGGGGTCAGGGCAGCGGCGGGTTTCCGCCAGGGGCCAGATGAATTCCAGGGACCGGGGGGGTTCAGCCTGCCAATCGGTAAGACTGACTTGTAAAATCTCGGCCAGGTCATCAATGGGGCTGTGCAGAAACACCAGGCTATTGCCCGCTTCAGGGCTGGTTTGCCAGCGGTGCAGGGCCTGGTTCACCTGGTCCCGCACGGTGTCGAGATCAGGTTCCGGTGACGCCAGATCGGGCAGTTCCCGAGAAATGAGCTGGGTCAGGGCGGAGGGTAGCCGCTGGAGCTGATCTTCGGCATCGGTGGTTTTAGCCTGGGTGAACCAAATTTCCAGGCGATTGATGAATGACCGCAGCCGACCTCCGGCAATCATGACTGCTGCTCCTGCTGGGGTTGGGGAAGCCGCCCATTGCCGTCTAGAGGGAGGGGCGACTTAAACATCACGGTGTAGATGTCGGTGGGCATTTCAATATCCTCCGCCTGAAGCGTCAGCTTAATCGTTTCTAGCACCCGAGAGGTCACCTGCAAAAACGACTGACGGCGGGAGTTTACCCAGAACAGGGTTTCCAAATTGACGGTGCTGGCCGCCAGCTCCCGCACCAGCACCAGGGGCTCGGGATGAGTCTCGACTCCCTCTACCCCCATCACATGCTCTTTAATCACCTGTATTGCCCGATCCACATCGGCGTCGTAGTCGATGCCCACCATCACGCTGCTGCGCCGCACCGGGGAGGCGGTGTTGTTGGTAATGCTGCTCTGGAATACTTCCTGGTTGGGAATGTACACCAGGCGTCCGTCGTAGGTCTGGATGGTGGTGGCCCGGAGCTGAATCTGGGTGATGGTGCCCTCGTAGGTGTCAATCACCACCTGGTCGCCAATGCGGAAGGGGCGCGCCGCCAGCAGAATCACCCCCGACATGTAGTTGCTCAGCACATCCTTGAGGCTGAAACCAATGGCCACGCTGGTCAGCCCCAGGGTGCCCAGCAGAGCCGTAAAGTTGAGGCCGATCACCCCCAGGGCAATGATCGCTCCAATCACCCAAACCGCCCCGTAGCAGAGGCGTCCAATTAACAGTTCGGTGTTGCGATCGCCCTCCGTGCGCTCTGCCCAGATGATTGCGGCCCGGCGCACAATCAACGCTACCAGCCAGGTGAATACCATCACCAGCAGCGCCCCCAAAAACAGCGGCAAATTTTCGACAATGCCCTCGACAAACACCTGGGAGGTTCCCTGCAGCCGCTGCATCACATCCACCGCCAGATTGGTCTCTACCATCGCTTCGTTCAGTCGATTCGCCCAGGCTTCCGCCAGTTCTGGCACGGTGGTGTCAAAGTCCAGGGCATCCTGGCTGGTGACGGTCATAATTACCCGGTTGTTCAGCCGCAGGGTAGCCAGGTTCTGGTTCTCATTCAAGTTGACGGTAACCGGGTCGAGGGGCTGGTCCTGGTTCAGCAGCCCGGCAATGCGGCGGTTGATCTGCCTGGCCCGATCCATAGCGCTCAGGCTATCCAGGCTGCCCACCTGAAACACCGGCTTGCCCCGCACCAGCACATCGGCAAAGAACTGCTCAGCTACGCCATTTTCAGTCTCTGTCAAAGGGGCTGCCGGTTGGGTTTGCAAGGGCACCTCTTGCCCCATAACGGGTGGGGTCAGCCAAAAGGTCAGGACTAACCCCAGGCCAAAGGCCAAACCCAACCATCGGAAGCGATTTCCCCAGAAGCCTGAACGTAAGGCTGTCATACCACCAAAAGAAATCAGGACGCCTACATTGAACCGCATATCCAGAGTTTCGACAGAAAGTTGGCAGTAAGAACCTGCGTTCTAGAGAAGAGGCTAAAACAGCTGAGATAGAATCAGAGCAATCGTCTCCACCCCTAGCCCATGGTTTCCCTGACCAGCCCCACTATTTCCCAACCCGTTGGCGAAAAGCGGGTGGTCTTCTACCACCTCAACTGGCAGTCGTACCAGCAAATTCTGCAGGCCCTGGGCGAATCTCGCTCGGCTCGCCTCACCTATGACCGGGGCATCTTAGAAATCACCCTGCCGTTAGAGGATCACGAATTCGCCGCCGAATTAATTGGACTCTTTATCCGGATTTTGGTCTTTGAAACTGGTCAGAGGATCAAATCCATGCGCTCTACCACCATTCAGCGAGAAGACCTGAACCGCAGTCCTGAACCAGACAATGCTTTCTATATTAAGAATCAGCCCCAGGTGACCGGGCGCACGGTTAACTTCCAGGAAGATCCCCCGCCGGACCTGGTGTTAGAGGTGGATATCACCCATACCGACATTGATAAACTCAGCCTTTATGCTGCCCTGGGAGTCCCCGAATTCTGGCATTTTAACGGCAGAGAATGGCAGATTTATCAGCTTCAGGATGACCGCTACCAGGAACAGGAGGTCAGCCCCACTTTTCCGTTTGTGCCCAAGGACAGACTCTATGGCTTTCTCACCCTGGCCCGGCAAGACGAGATTAAGGCGGAGCAAACCCTTCGCACCTGGGTAAGAGCCCGAATGCAGGATATCGTTGAGGGTCAGGAGTAGTTATAGTGATAGACCGTAGAGTATTCCATGGAAAAGTTGTCCTACTAGGGGGTTGGTTATTCCCCTGAAGTAGCCGATAGCCTCGAATCGTCCTTAAGCTGCTGCAGGATTATTTCCCTGGAACCCTCTTAAATCAGTCAATGCCAAGATCCTACCGCTGATTGACTTGCCACCTTTGCCATGAACAATTTGCCTCCCCTGACCCAAGACACCGTCGCAGCTATTATCAATGACCAACTGCAAGATGAAGTTGTGAATCAACTGGTGTGGAAGTATCTTGGGTATCGCTATGATGCCGATGCCCAGCAGTGGGATACTTCGGCAGTGGAGCCAGCCTGGGCCGAGAAATATCCTGACCCGCCAAATTTTATAGAAAGTCGCCCCGCCACGGTACAGCTGACTCGTTCTATTCCCAAAGAGAACAAACAACTACTGAAGGAAAAACTGGATTTCAAGGGCTACACCGTCGACCAACTTGTGCCTAGACTTACGAGACGTGCGACGATGGCGAACTGGCTGTTAAGTTACATGGAGCAAAATGGTTTGGGATAAGATATCCTCCCTGATCAATGCTTTCTAAAGAAAAGAGCCAGGATGCAGGTAATCCGCATCCTGGCTCTTGGGGGCGAAAAGAATAGGTTTCAGAGAAAAGCTAAAGTGGTTTCCAATTCAATCCAAAAGGCCAGGTTTCTTTGGTTAGGCAACTCCGAATTTTTGCCTAGCTAAGGTGAGGAACCTGGGATCTATCCAGAGTTCTAGAAATCAGGTTCTGCAGCTTTGGGGCTTGAATCCAGAAAGATATCCATAGCTTTCAACTGGAGTCCGGCTCGGGCCTGGGAGTCCGTTTTACTAACATAGGGTGACGCATCAATAGCTCCACTGGCAATAATGAGAGAGCCTTTTTTAATATGAACTAATTTACGCCAGGCTGGAGAACCTTCCCAAACGTTAATATCGACGGTAAAACTATCGTTTTCTTTTCGGCTCGGAATACGATTAACGTAAATTGTCATTTCCGCTAGTTGGACCTGACCACCAGCCTTGCGCTCAATGCTACGAATTTCCGGATCAGCTGCCACGTTGCCAGATAAAGTGCAAAGGTTCAATCCTCTACTGCTCATTGAATTCTCCTTATTGTTTTTCAAGTGTTGCCAAACATTCTTTAGCAGTTAATAAGCTTTTATAGCGGTTCTCATTTCAGGGATGTACAAACTTAATTGGTTTAGCACTCCCAGTTTCTAGTGGTTCAAGTTTTATCCTTTATCCCTCTACCCTGCGGGAAGCCACAAGTGCCTAATTAAAGTAGGTAGAGGGGATCTTGGAGCTGTACTTCATTCCAGTGAAATCCGCTATAGACTTACTACCCCCTTAAATGCCGGTAAATTTAATATGCACTTTCCCCTTGATATTATTGCTACGAATAATGGCGTATTTATTCTTATTTATAGGATCTAACAGCAAGCTCAGTTCCAAAGCGTGAAGTTTTGCCCAAGTAGGGGTTCTCTTCTTTCCAGGAACTCCCCTCACCGGGGTCAAAACGTGGCGTGGTAACAACTTCTCGATAGTCTGGGGGCGTCTAAGCGATATGCTGATGCTGGAGTAATGGCAGTACTATGACAACGCGTTCGGTTGACCCCTCGACTCGTAAGCTCTGGTTAGCGGCGATTAAACCGCCCATGTATAGTGTGGCCATCATGCCCATTGTGGTGGGTAGTGTGGTGGCCTACGCCGATACAGGCACCTTCGACTCATGGATTTTTCTGACTTTTCTCATGGCAGCAGTGTTCATTCTCGCCTGGGAAAATCTGAGCAACGATGTGTTTGACTCTGAAACCGGCATCGATATCAATAAACACCACTCTCTGGTGGCCCTGACTCGCAACAAGAACTTGATTTTTGCCCTGGGGAACCTGTTCCTGGTCATGGGGATTGGGGGCATCTTGAGCATTGCCCTACAGCAAGGAGATCCCACCGTACTGGGGCTGATTTTGCTGTGCTGTGCTCTGGGATATGCTTATCAGGGACCCCCCTTTCGCCTGGGATATCAGGGGTTAGGCGAATTTTTGTGCTTTTTTAGTTTTGGCCCCCTGGGGGTCGGTGCGGCCTACTACAGCCAAACCCAAACCTGGTCCCTGAGTAGCCAACTGGCGGGAATCATGATCGGCATCACCACGACCCTGGTGCTGTTTTGTTCCCACTTCCATCAAGTCATGGATGACATCGCGGCGGGGAAGCGGTCTCCCATTGTGCGTTTGGGCACCAGGCGGGGGGCAGCTTTAATCCCCTGGGCCTGCGGCATCACCTTTGCCACCCTGGGTTATGGCATTTTTGCAGGGTTATTTCCCGCCTGGACTGGCCTCATGCTGCTGAGCCTGCTGTCAGCCCAGCGGTTGATTCACCACGTCAACCGACATCACGACCAGCCTCAAAAGGTGAGCAACGCCAAGTTCTACGCCATCGGATTTCATTTTTGGAGCGGCATACTGCTGACTCTGGGATTTTGGTTGGGTAGCCAGGGCTAATGCGGATTTGGGTTGAGGTCAGACCCTATCGAAGACAGTTTCTGACTCCCCTCAAAACGGCCCATGGCCCATGGCCGTGGCGGGAGGGATTGCTGCTACGGGTGGAGGATGGAACAGGCCGGGTCGGTTGGGGCGAGGTGGCCCCCATTCCCTGGTTTGGTACTGAAACCCTGGAGGCCGCCTGGAGCTTTTGGCAGGGGCAGCAGGGCTGGATCGAGGCGGAGGACCTCTTGATGGTGCCAGACGCTTTGCCCGCCTCCCAGTTTGGCGCAGGAACAGTCCTGGAAGGGGTGAAGACGCAATCAACTATTCCTGGGGGAACAAAAGGTTTTCAGATGGGCAATGGTGACCTCTGCGGCCTGCTTCCGGCAGGGGAAAATCCCCTGCAAACCGCTCAACGTTTGTTTGGTCAGGGGCACCGCACCTATAAGTGGAAGATCGGGGTATACTCAACTGATGGGGAACTGGCCGGATTAAATGCCCTGCTGGCCTGGTTGCCAGAGGAATGTCGTTTAAGGCTGGATGCCAACGGGGGACTGGCATTACCCCAGGCCAAGGCATGGTTAGAACACTGTGATGCCCTGGGGGCCTTCCGCCAGCCCAACCGCCATACTGCTCGGCAAGGCGGCAACATTGAATATCTGGAACAGCCCCTTCCCCCCCAGAGAATGGCGGAAATGGTTCTTTTGAGTGAGCGTTTTTCTACGCCCATTGCCCTGGATGAATCGGTGGCTACGGTCGGGCAGATGGAGATGTGCGATCGCAACCACTGGTCCGGGCTCTACGTGGTTAAACCAGCTATCGCCGGTTGCCCGCAAAAACTCAGATCACGGCTGCAAAACCTGGGAACCCGGGTCACTTTTTCCTCTGCCTTTGAAACCGTAATAGGACGGCAGGCTGCTTTGAGAATTGCTTTGGAGCACAACCGGCGATACTTTCCGGCAGGGAGTTTCCCGGCGTTGGGGTTTGGTACATTGGGCTATTTTGCCGATGACTGGGATGATTTCACGCCAGTGCAGCTATGGGAGAGGATTTGAGACAACAAGTGCAGCAGAGGTCTGGGAAAGACTGGTTAGTTGGTCTGGATAGCCGGCAGTTCTGGCGCGAGGTGAAGCAGTTTTCCCAGGAGCTTTCTGGACCGGAATCAAAAACGGGTTTGGTACTCATTGCCGAGGCCGATTCCCTGAAATTTTTGTCCCGCTTCTTAGTCGCCTGCAGTCAGGGGTGCTCGGTGATTTTGGCAAATCCCCATTGGGGCAAACGGCAGTGGGAGCAGGTGAGTGACCTGTTGCAGGGGGAGTCCCTGCAGTTCCCGGTACCGAAAATTTTGATCCCCACAGGGGGATCATCAGGGCAACTGAAATTTGTGGTCCACACCTGGCAAACCCTAACAGCTTCGGTAACGGGGTTTCAGTCTCATTTTGGGTTAACTCAAGTCAATGCTTACTGTGTGCTTCCCCTGTTTCATGTCAGTGGCCTGATGCAGGTGATGCGGGTGTGGTTGAGCGACGGCACCTTAGTTCTCCAACCCTATAGGGCACTGAAACAGGGAAAAATCCTTCCTCTACCCGCTCCTGGATTTCTTTCTCTGGTGCCGACTCAACTTCAGGGGTTGTTAGATCAGGGAAACGGTTATCTTCCCTGGTTACGGAATTTTCGAGCAGTGCTGTTGGGGGGAGCCCCGCCCTGGCCGTCCCTGCTGCAGAAGGCCAGGGCAGCTGAGGTGCCTGTTGCTCTGACCTACGGCATGACAGAAACCGCCTCCCAGGTGGCAACCCTGCTGCCGGAGCAGTTTTTGGCGGGGGGAACCAGCAGTGGACGGAGCTTACCCCATGCCCAAATTCACATTTTGGGGGATCAGGGAGACGTTCTGGCACCGGGGGCAACTGGGCGGGTGGCTATTGGGGCAGAGTCCCTGGGGTTGGGGTATGTTTTGCTACCAGATTCTGGGCAGGAAGCCCATAAAGAAGCGAGTCAATTCAGCGGTGAAGGTGGGTGGGCACGGTTCAACCCCTGGGCAGTAGAGGTGGATACTCCTGCATCGGGGGGGGCTGCTCCAGGGCTTTTTGTCACGGATGATATGGGCTTTCTAGATAGCGATGGAGAGCTGTATATTGTTGGGCGCTGCAGCAGCAAATTGATTACTGGCGGGGAAAATGTTTTCCCTGAAGAGGTGGAAGCGGTGCTGTTGACCCTTGCAGACGTCCGGGATGCCTGTGTGGTGGGTTTGCCCGATGAGCGGTGGGGCCAACGGCTCTGTGCAGTGGTCACTCTGACGGCAGGAAGGGCCTCGTTGGAGGAGATTTCCTGCCAGATTAAAACCCAACTGGCCCTGTACAAGCATCCTAAAGATTGGATTGCGGTCAACAACATTCCCAGAACGGCCCAGGGTAAGGTAAACCGTAGGCAGACTTTGGAGCTTGCGAGGAAAATTCTGGGTAGTTATGACCAAGGTTCATTTCCATGAAGTATGGCCTCCCCTTGACGGTGCCCTGTCACTCTACATGCTGGAGGTTTTTGGCGCTTCCCTGATAGTTAGCAGTGCTTACTCGGCGGAGTCTTTGAGATTACAGTTGTGGACCAACTTAATCACCCGTTACAACAGCGAGGGAGATTGGCAGGCCATAGAGCTATCCCTGGTAGAAACGGACGGTAACCAGGCCCGTTTTGAAGGAGGATCCCAGGCCACCAGCGAGGGCAGCTTTCAGTACACCTATCGTTTTGCCTTAAAAGATAATCCTGAGCAGTGGCAGTGGCTTGGCCGCGAGGGAAACAATGGGCAATTACAGATCCTGCCCCCTTCTGGAGAGATGAAATGGACCCAGGGGCCCCAGTTTTCCGAAGTTGCCCCAGGCGTTTTTGTGGGCAATTTTATCGCGGCTTCGGAAGCGACTCGCCTAGGCTTCAACGCAGTGCTAAACATGGCCGAAGAGTTAACTCCTACCTTTGACCCAGAGGCAAACATCGTGTACCGCAAGCTCCCCTGCCGGGATGGTGCTGTCCACCCCATTTTGCCGGATTTTTTAAGCACAGGGGTTGATTGGGTCAGGGCCCAACGGCAGCAGGGCCGTCGGGTTTTGATTAACTGCCGGGCGGGGATTGGGCGCAGCGGATCCCTTGGGGTAGCCTATTGTTTTGCCCAGAATCCCCAGTGGAGCTACGAACAAACCCTGGACTACGTGTGGAGTCAAAAGCCTGATATCTATCCCCACAGTCAGCTGCAGCGGAGTTTAGAGCAATTGTTTCCCAGGGAAAGCTGAGGGGCAGGTCCCATTGTCGATGGCCAGGTGATTGGGGTTAGGCACCCCTAAAATGCTTCATGGTCGTCAACCCATCCCGCACGTTTTTGGGCTGGTAGCCCAGGGCTACAGCTCGCTCGTTACTGGTGGTCAAGTCAGCCGGGCGGGGGGCGGGCATGGGCACATCAGCCCGATGGCAGGGGGTGATACAAGCTGGATTCAGGTCAAAAATTTCCGCCAGCAAGAGGCCAAACTGGTAGCGATTAATCCGTTCAGGACCGCCCAGGTGAAGCAGGCCTGAGCCCTTTCCCAGAGCCAGCAAAAGTCCCTCAGCCGCATCTTCTACATAGGCTGGGGTGCGGTACTCATCGACAAACAGGGGCAGAGGTTTGTGCGCTTCTAGCATGCGAATAAACCCCTGCACAAAGCTTTCGGTGATGGGGCTGGGCGGACCATACATCAGCGGCATCCGGCAGATGGCCGCCTGGGGATGCACCTGCTGAATCCGTTCTTCGGCCTCAACTTTGTGGCGGCCGTACATGCTAATGGGAGTCGGCGGATCGCTCTCGCCATAGGGGGCAGACTCGCCGTCGAACACCTGCTCTGTGGAGGTGAACACAAAAGGAATTTGCCGTTCTCCGCAGAATTCGGCCAATGTGCAGGTTGCTTCTACATTGATCTGGTAGGACCGGTCTGGATTTTGCTCACAATCGTTGGGTTTGGACAGGGCCGCGGTATGGATTACTCCATCGGGCTGGAGCTGCCGCAACCAATCCTGTACCGCTGACCGCTGGGTCAAATCCATCCCGTGGAGCTGAACCCCGGCAATGGCGATTGGGTGCCGTTGATAGGTACCGTAAACCTGCCATCCCTGCTGGGCCTGATGACATAGATGCCATCCCAGAAACCCGCTGGCTCCGGTGACTAAAAGGCGCGGCAATGGGGAGTTTTGGGATGCTGGGGCCATGGCTGTCTGAGGTCTTGTTTCATCCCCGAGAATACCTCAAGCAATCTGCGCTGGGGGTATGGTGCTGAGCATAAGAAAATTAGCTCAGGTCCCTGGACCCTGCTAACTCTCTGAAATAGACCAGGTCCAGGTTAAAGGCTGGAGCTTTCTGCCAGGCAAAACTCCGCTTCTGGCCTTGGAAAAGGGTTAATTCGAAAATTTAATACAGACGAAACGTTGGAATAGTTAAAATCCCCGGGAAATGAATTCTACATTATGCAGAATTCGATACCGCCGGCAACTATGGCCGCTAAAGGCAGTAAATAGAGGTAAGCGGGCAATCCAAAATTCCGTCTCTGGGTAGAGCCTGACCGCAGGGCTCCATAGATATGAGGAGCACCAAACAGAAAGAAGATTAGCTGTAGGGCATCAACCTTTTGAGGAGTATTCGGATTAGCTGGGGATGCCATGTTGTGAATTGTCATTGGTATCTCCGATAAAAAGTCACGAATAAAGTGGGAAAACTAAGTCCTGCTCAGGTAAAATCCTACTTTTGGTCTGACCGTCAGGTCAGGGGAATCAACAATTTGAACCGAACCCTGAGGCCATTAGCCTTCAAGAATTTCGCTGAAGTCTTTGCCAATACCCCAGGATTCCTTGATGATGTCCTTGAATGTGTTGGCCTGAATCAACATACTTTCTCTCAGGCGCACCAGCAGTTCTTGAGCTTCTTCGCGGGAAAGGTTGCGGACCTGATCCTCAAACTTACGAAGTTCGAATTGCTGCTCCAGGGATATGTTTTGGTGTTGGTCCATAATGAACTCCTTTGGCGCGTTGGCACCAGCGTTCTACATGACCACAATGTAACACATTGTTAAGAGTGTGTGGTCAAAATTGGTTTAGTGTGATCCACACCTGACCCTAGGGTAGACCGTTACCCCATCAAGATACCAACCCCAGGGGAGAAGACCGCAGCATTTCCAGGTTCAATGGGGCGGCGGCCCTGGCCAGCATATCGATAGAGCGGGCATCTTCAACAAAGGGCAGGGTGCCCAGGACGGGGGTCTGGGTCAAGGTGGCAATTAACTCTCCAGGGGCCCACCGCTGGATTTGTTCCTGGGTGACAGGCTGGCAGCAGTTGAGCAGGATGCCCCGCAGATCAAGCTGGCATTGTCGGGCCAGGGCAACATTAGCGACGGCCTGGGAAATGCATCCCAGTTTGATCGGAACCACCAGCAGTACAGGCAGGTGCCAGGCCCCGGCCAGATCAGCCACGGTCATATCGTGGGTAACGGGAGACCCCAACCCCCCTGCCCCTTCCACCAGCACCCAATTGTGACGCTGGGTCATGGTTTCCAGGGTTTGCCAGATGGCGGTCAGGTCAACGGTTTGGTTTTCGAGATCGGCGGCCAGGGGAGGGGCCAGAGGCGCTTCAAAATATTGCGGGTTGATCGCCTCCAGGGGCAGGGCCGGGAAGAATACCTGCTGGTAAAATTCCCGGTCTCCCACGCCAGACTGCACGGGTTTGAGGACCCCTATGGACTGCTGGGGGAAGTATTTTTGCCAGTAGGCCAGCAGACTGCTGGTGACAACGGTTTTGCCAACTTCGGTATCGGTGCCGGTAATCAGGAGAGCGTTAAGGGAGGCCATGGGTGGGGGGGAAGTAGGGAATAGGGAATAGGGAATAGGGAATAGGGAATAGGGATAGGATCAGTCGTCGGGGAATTGCCAGCAGGCAATGGATTCGACGTTTTTGCTGCCGCAGGAGCAGGGCTCTTGTTCAGACGCTACCCAAGTTTCGTCGCAGTCGCGGCAGTGGCAGAGGATGTTGTTGAGGTTGGCCTGTTGCAGACCGAACTGCCAGCGCTGCAGTTCTTCGGGGGAAAAGTGGGAGGCAGAATCAGACATTGTATAAGGAATGAAGGCTGACTTCATTAATTATGAGGGTACCCAGGTTTGGATGACTCGTCCTGGAATCCTTTGCCCCAGCCAGGGGGTGTTGGTCGACAGAGACCTGAGGGTATCGGAAGTGACGTCCCAACTTAAATCGGGATCAAAGAGAACCATTTCAGCGGGTTGATCAATCTGGATAGATGCAGGGGTTTGCCCCCACAGAATCGTCGGGGTGGTGCTCAGGGCCTGAATCAGAGTTGGGGCAGCCCAGTCTCCTTTGACGACGAAACGATCCCAAAGCAGAGACCAGGCTAACTCCAGGCCGATGGCTCCGACCGGGGCGGAGGGAAAGCCCACGGTTTTGTCTTCGTAGGTATGGGGGGTGTGGTCGATGGCGATGGCGTCAATCCAACCGCTTTTAACGCCCTCAATCAAAGCTGACTGGTCCGCAGGGTTACCCAGGGGCGGATCGAGGCGCAGGTTAGGGTCGTAGCCGCCCAGATCCCGAGTACTGAACAGTAAATGCATCCAGGTGGTGCTGGCGGTAACGGGTAAGCCTCGCTCCTTCGCCTGCCGGACCAGGGTAAGTCCCCGAGCGGTGGATAGCCGCATGATGTGGACGGGAGTGCCCGTCAGGGCAACGGATTCCAGTAAAGCGGCCAGGGCAGCAGTTTCAGAAGTAGCCGGATCTCCTAACAGTCCGTACACCAGGGAAAATTCGCCTTCGCGAGCGACGCCGGCATCTTGTAGGATGCGATCGCAACCCCACAATGCCACGGGCTTGCCCACCGGCTGCAAATACTGCAACAACCGCTGGACCAGCAGGGGATTTCGTAGGGGTTCCCCATCGGCAAACCCGACCACGTTGGCCTCCGCCAGGTCGGCCAGGTCGGCCATGTGCTCACCCCGGGCCTCCCGGGTGAGGCAGCCCCAGGGAAACACCTGGGGCAGGCTTGGATCCTGAAGGGTTTGCACCAAGGTCTGGCGGCGGGAGCGCAGCTTGTCCACCATGGCAGGGCTATCTACGGCAGGATCGGTGGTAGGCAAAATTCCCAGGCGGGTAAAGCCTCCGGCCTGCCCTGCCCGCAGCAGCGATTCCAGGGTTTCCCGGGACTCGTAGCCGGGCTCTCCAGAATGGCTGTAGAGATCCACCAGGCCGGGAATCAGCAACTTTCCCCGACCATCCATAATCTGAGCATCATCGGGAGGGCTCGGCAGGGAGGCGGCCATGGCTTCGATAATGCCGTCCCGCACCAGCACGTCGCAGACCCGATCGGTTTGGGTGACTGAGTCAATGACGTAGACCTGTTGAATCAGTTGAGAGTCTGTCACAGCGCCCCCGCCGCCGTTTTATCCAAGACGCTACCTGACAAATGGGTGGTAATGTTTGCTGCGCTCAGTACCGGAGCACTGTCAATGCCGTTGGGATAATCAATCACACTCACCGCCCCATTGCCCTGCTTGAATCGCCAGAAGGCTTCCGGACCAAGGCCCACTACATGACAGAGAATCGCTTTGTTGATGGCATCGTGGGCGACGACCACCACAGTTTGGACCTCGTCGGTACCGCTGTGGGCCGCCACAATTTCCTTCCAGGCTATAATTGCTCGCGCCCAAACCTGCTGCAGTTTTTCGCCCCCGGGCATTTGCACCGTTTCGGGCTCGGTTTGCCACTGGTGCAGCATGCCGGGATAGCTGGCCTCGATCTCTTTCTCGAACTTACCTTCCCATTCCCCATGGCTGATTTCCCGCAGCTCGTTGACGGAGTGGAGGGTTAATTCGGGATGATGCTTGAGGATAATTTCGGCAGTTTCTTTCGGACGGGCCATAAAGCTGGTGTAGGCCGCATCAATGGAAATGCCCTTAAGGAATTCGGAGGCTTTTTCCCCCTGGGCCCGACCATTGTCGTTCAGGGGCACATCGATTTGTCCCTGAAACTGGCCGTTGCGATTCCATTCGGTTTCACCGTGGCGCACCAGCAGCATACGGGGACCGGTGTGGCCGTTGCGGATTTTGGGCAGGGGGTCTCCCATGTGGCTGGTCAGGTTCATGGACTCTACCTGCACCGGGCTGTTCCAGCCGCCGGAGAAGTTCAGCACGCTGATGTTGCAGTTGGCCTGGGCTAAGCGGTTGAACCGGTCGGGCCCCAGACCCATGGCGGTGCTCACCAGGGCGCGATTAATGGCGCTGTGGGCCACAATCAAGAGGGTTTTGCCCTGCTGCTGGTTAAGCAGTTCCTGCCAGAAGCGTTCTGCCTGCTGGTAAACATCCCGCACGGGATAAAAGGCCGTGGTGCCGTCTCCCTGGGGAATGTCCATGGAAAAGTTTGCAGGGTCGGTGCGCCAACGGCGGAACTGTTCGGGAAAGTTGGCCTCCGCTTCGCTAAAGGGCATCCCTTCCCAGATTGGCAGGCTGATTTCTTTAAGGTTGTCGCTGGGGGTGGGTGCGGATAATTGAGGATTGGTTTTACGCAGCTCTTCGACAATCAGCTCTGCGGTTCTGCGAGCCCGCTTCAAAGGACTTGCCCAAACCCCGTCAAAGTGAATGCCTTCTAGGGCCTGGGCAACTTTAACGGCCTGGGACTCTCCCAGGGGAGTTAGTTCAGACTCGTCGCAGTGACCCTGGATACGTTTTTGCTGGTTGTAGGTGCTTTGTCCATGGCGGACGATAATGACTCGGGTCTTCAGGGGTCTATCCTCAAAAATGCTCAGCCAAGGAGTGATTTTACCCTGTCAGGTAGTTTCTCCGCAGCGCTATCGGGCACGATTAACCCAAGGATGACGCTGTAAAACCGCTGTAAATCCCTGCCAAGCCACTGCAAATATACGGAAATCTCCAGATAAAGTTTTTCACCGGAGTCGTCACCCCCCGTTTAATTCACGGTAAAATATTGATATGCATTTCCTAGATTTCCTTCCTTCAGGTAGATGCCCTGGGGATTCCTTCCGAATAATCTAGGAACAAAATTTGCATTTGTAGAGTTTGGAAATTTGTCCTATCGCTAAACAGCAGAAAGCCATTGTCAACCGTCACATCAAAGCCCCTCAGGTTTTGCTTATTGATCAAAACGGCGAGAATCTAGGTGTCATCGATACCAGCGATGCCCTGAAGATGGCCAAAGACAATAAGCTTGATCTGGTCCTGGTTTCTCCCCGCGATGACGCCGCCCCGGTCGCCAAAATTATGGACCACGGCAAGCTCCAGTATCAACAGAGCAAGCGGCAGAAGCAGACTTCTCGACCTTCGGTGAAAGAAGTGAAGTTTCGCCCCAATATTGGGGAGTCGGACTATGACCTACGCATCAAGCGGGCTACCCAATGGTTGAGCAAGGGCGATTCTGTGAAGTTCCTGGTGCGTCTGCGCGGTCGGGAACACCAGCACCGGGAGCGGGCCACGGACCTGCTGAAGCGGGTAATTGAGGACCTCGATGAATCCGCTAAGGTGCAGTCCTTTGATCGTCGAGCCTTGACCCTATTTTTGTCGCCTTCATAGGTACTCTCGGCTTTTAAGCATTGCCATTTCTTACTGAGCTAACTGTTCGTTAGCTCAGTAAGAAATGGGGAAGGACGCCTTTTGAGCGTCCTTTTTTTGTGGTAGACAGACCACCGGCCTTTGGGTGGGGGCTCATCCTAAACCTTGTCCAAGTCCAGAAGGGGGGGTGCCCTGGGGAAAGCTACGGTTTTCGAACTGGACTTGGTAAAAAATCCGAGTTCAATCCCCCTATTTAAAACAGGTATGCCGTCAGGACAAACGGCCGGTTGCCCCGACAAATCGGGGGTAGGCAGACCGGATTCGGCTTTAAACTACTCTTTCTGCAGGACTTCCGCAAACTCTAAATCTTCTGAAGCCAGAACAAACAGGGTAGTGGGTAGGGCGGCGGTGCGCTTTTTCAGGTCCAGATAGTAGTCGCAAAAATCTTCGCCAGGGGCCGCCAATCCTAACAAGACCAGATCAGCAGTTCGGGACGTTGTGGTGAGAATATCGTCAAAGGGTCTGCCGTCGGCCACAATCACCCGTGGCTCTGCCCCAATGCGTAGTCCCTTAACGATTTGGTTCAGGTTTCGTTCTGCGGAATCTCGGGCGTTTGCATTGGGGACTACCAGGTTAAGGCGCACGTTGGCATCCCGCCAGCGCCAACTGGTGCGCAGCAAATAGGCCAGAATCAGCATGAGTCCCCCATTGGCCTGCAGCCCCCCCCACCAGACATCAATGCGTCGCCGTTTGAGAAATTGCTGGGTGATGGGAGGATAGTCGTCTGGTTGGGTGCGCAGAATCAGAACGTTGCGCTTGGCACTATGGCAGGTCGCTACCAGTTGACAGAAACGGTCCTGACTGTCCACTTCCTGGGTATCTCCCACGAGAACTGTGTTGGGCACCAGCGGACCAATGCCGTAGGCTTCCACTAGCTTTTCCATGCCGGCAAAGGGCTCGGGGGCCGTTACCAGCCGCACAAAGGCTTGGATGCCGTTTTTTTCGAGATATTCCTGCAGGGTAGAAGCCAGGATTTCTTTCTGATCAGCACTGCGAGCCCCAGAGGGGAGAACGCTGGCGACGGTAATTAGACCTCGATTATGGGTGAGATCCGCCGCCAGTTCCGTCAGGTAGGGGCGTTTAGTGGGTGCTCCGGAAAAGACCAGCAGGTGGGGACGCCAGTTTTTGGCATCGGGGGCGGTTTCCATCTGTAGCAGCCCGGTACGCACCAGGGTCATCCACAGGCCGTTGCGCACATCTCCCCAGGCCCCCTGGATTTCTTGGCGTTCCAGCCAGAGGTAAATGCCCAGCACAATTATCGCTGCCAGAACTGTAGCCACGGCATTGATTAAAAACATAATGGCTACGCAGCCCAGAGCCCCCAGCAGAGACAGGCTCCAATGCATTTTAAAGGTGGGGCGAAAGGATGGACTCTGCAGAAAGGTTTCGATGCCCGCCGATACATTCAGCACCATGTAAGTGGTGAGAAAAAACATGGTCAGGACCGGGGCAATCAAATTTAGATCCCCCACTGAAACTGCAGCCAGGGCGATGCCGAGGGTAAACAGGGTGCCCAGTCGAGGTTCATCGGTGGGGCCGTGACCACGCCCTAACCACCGGAGTTTTTTGGGTAAAATGCCGTCCCTGGCCAGGGCTTGCAGTACCCGGGGAGCTCCCAAAATGCTGCCAATCGCGCTAGATAGGGTTGCTCCCCAAACTCCCAGCAAGATGGCATTTCCCCAAACGGCCATGCGCCGCATGACGAGAGGTTCAGCCACCAGGGTGGCCGCATCTGCCCGCAAGCTAAGGATGACCGGAATAACCATATAGATTAAATAGCCCACCCCAACCGCTGCCAAGGTACCAATGGGGATGGACCGTTGGGGATCACGCAAATCTCCCGACATGTTGACCCCTGACATAATCCCGGTAACCGCCGGGAAAAATACCGCCAGCACTGCCCAAAATCCCACAGAGCCCGGTTCCTCCGGGGGCGTCAGAGTGGTGGGATCGACGCTGTGGCCAAATATCAGGGACACCAGGGACAGTACGATGGCGACCATGATAAAGTACTGGGCTTTGATGGCGATTTCAGCCGATTGCAGAGCCAGAATGGTGACCAGTACCGTGGTGATTAAGGCGATCAACGTCAGGTTAAGGCCCGGCAATACCTGCACCAGGCTTTCGGCAAAACCCAGGGTGTAGAGGGCCACGGACAGAGCCTGGGCAAAATATAGCGGAATGCCTACAGCTCCGCCGGTTTCAATGCCCAAAGATCGGCTGATCATATAGTATGCACCGCCAGCCTTCACCACCTGATCGGTGGCGATTGCCGAAATCGACAGTCCCGTAAGGAAAGTAATTGCCGTGGAGATGGTGACAATCAGCAGGGTTGACCAGAGTCCTACATGGCCGACGACCCAGCCAAAGCGCAGATACATGATCACCCCGAGGATGGTCAAAATCGAGGGCGTGAAGACTCCCCCAAAGGTGCTTAATCCTCTGGATTGGATATCGGTGAGAATGACACCATCGTCCTGACGCTTAGCCATAGCATCCCTAATAAAGACTGTCCTTCATGATGACTGATGAGAGACCGGGCGGCTAGTACAAGTATCACTTTATGGGACCAGGGGTATAGAGCTTCTTAGAGATTTCATATAACTGCCCTGTATCGTTAGAAGGTTGATTAATCAGAACGGTTTGGTGAGCCATGCGTCAAAACTTTACAGATGAAGAATGGACGACGCTACTACAGGCTCCCCTCCAGGGAGTCATGGCTGTGGTTCTGGCAGATCGGGTTGACCCGGTGTCGTTTCTGCAAGAACTGATGGCCGGCGTCAGGATCGTGGGCGAAGAGCTGCAGCGTCAGGATATCAACGGAGAACTGGCCCCTCTAGTGGCTCAGGCTATGGCCGAGATCGATATCCAGGATCCCCTGGATGGTGAGCAACTGCTGCTGAAGAAGGAATTTGAGCTGCTCGGGCTGATGCAGACCTTCAAAAATGCGAAAGAAGGCAAAGCCTATGCCATCGATCATTTTCGGCGGGTGGCAGCGATTTTGGAAAACAAGGTCGCTGGGGTCCATGCCACCAACTGCAAGCAATGGCTTATGACCATTGCTCAAAGAACCGCTGAAGCCCAGAAAGAAGGCGGCTTCATGGGGATTGGGTCAAGCCGCATCAGCGAAAAAGAATCTGATGTTCTAAAGGAGTTGGCCGAGGCTCTGAAAATAGATTTTTAGAGTATTCCATCGAAACAGTTGTCCCGGCATTGAGCTATCAGGTCCAGGCTGGAGACAGCAATTCTGCAAGCCTTGGAACTTATGAATACATAATTCCCTGGAACCGCTTAAGCCAATGGGTCAAAACGGTTTACCATAGCTTCATGATCTGTAGGGTCTAACCCCAGGCAGAGATTGTTCCTGATTTTTCTTGAGGAAAATTGTTCCGTTTACATCAGTTGCTTAAATCACTCTTTTTGATTATTTTTCCCATTGCATTCTTCAATCCTGAGGAGATAGATTCATGGTTGGTTTTCTGATCAGTGTCATTGTTCTGGCCATCAGCCTGCTCATCATTTCAAAGATTCCCCCCGTTGGTGTAGAAATTGACAGTCCCATTAAGGCCCTTATCGGGGGAGCCATTATTGGTGCCTTCAACGGCCTTTATAGCCTGTTCCCGAATTTTCTTACCACTGGGGCCGCCATCATTAGCTTGGGCCTGATTCCATTAATTGGGGCAGTTATCGTGTTCGGGTTAGCGGCCTGGTTGGTGGAAGGGTTCCGCCTGAAGTGGGGGATCTGGAGCGCAATCATGGGGGCCATTTTCCTGGCTATCATCAGCTCGATTTTGAACTATATTTTGGGCTTCATCCTTTAGCAGATAAGGTCCCAGGCCCCGGGTTAGCCGCTGCCAAGGCTAACCCCGAAAAAGCTCAAAGCATCACCCGGTAGGGCTACCTCTAAACCTGAATTTTTGGAAAAGACGTTCCTGGGAGCGTCTTTTTTTGGTTAGAACCCCCTTCCCGTTTCGGGGGCAGCGCTCTCCTACAGGTCCCGTGCCGTCTTCCTGGTGAAAGATTCTGCTCCCCCTGGTAGCCCTTGGGATGCCCATCCTCCGAAAGAGGTTATCTGTTGCAAAAGTCATTACCGTGACGGATGGAGACTTTATTTTCTTTTTTCCATGAAAGCCACGGTATGCCAGGTTTCTGACCTTTCTAACGGCGAGTTGCGGCAGGTCAGGGTAGGTAATACCCCTGTTCTGCTAGCCCGTTTTAATGACAACATCACTGCCCTGGGGGCGTTTTGTCCCCATTCGGGGGCACCGCTAGCGCAGGGGTTACTCCATGACCAGCGGATTATCTGCCCCTGGCACATGGCCGCCTTTGATGTTGAGACCGGCAACCAGTGCGAACCCCCCGGCCTCGACGGGCTGACTGAATACGCCGTCATGGTAGACGGGGGCGATGTTGTGGTCGAGGTGCCCGAAGACTCCTCTCCCCATGCTACCCATGATATGGTTGCGTTTCAGCCGGAAGTGGATGGTCGCACCTTTGCCATTTTGGGAGCCGGCATTGCCGGCCAAACCGCTGCCGAAATGCTCAGGCAGGAAGGGTTTCAAGGCCGCATCATCATGATCACCGCTGAAAACGAAATTCCCTACCGGCGAACAGCCCTGAGCAAGAAATTTCTCCAACAGGAATCAGCAGACGCACCACCCAGTTTACGTTCCGAAGAATTTTTTAATCAACATGCCATTGAAATCTGGTGCGGGCGAGCCGTTTCCAGGGTTATGCCCTACAGCCACAGTCTGGAATTTGGAGACGGCACGGTTCTGACCTATGATCGTCTGCTGCTGGCTACGGGCGGTAGGGCCAACCGTCCGCCAATTCCTGGAATAGAACTCGGTAACGTCTTCACCCTGCACAAGGCGGAGGATGCCCTACACATTATCGATGCCGTGCAAACGGCCCAACGGGCCGTGGTGATTGGGGCCAGCTTCATCGGCATGGAAACTGCCGCAAGTTTAATTCAGGCTGGCCTTGAAGTCACGGTAGTGTCTCCAGAAAGGGTGCCCTTTGAAAAAATCCTGGGACCAAAGCTGGGCGGCCGTATTCAGCGGTTACACCAGGAGCAGGGGGTGCAGTTTCGCTTAAACCAGAAGGCCACAGACTTTGCAGGGGAACAGTCGGTTGAGGCGGTGGTCTTGGGCAGTGGTGAACGGATCCCGGCTGATCTTGTCATTGTGGGCACCGGAATTAAGCCTGCGACCGACGGCGTGGAGGGCATGAAGCTCCACCCCAGTGACAACAGCATCGTCGTTGATTCTTACCTGCAGGCGGTCGAAGGAGTCTTTGCCGCCGGGGACGTTGCCCGCTTTCCCGACGCCCGCAGCGATAGTGATGTGCGCATTGAGCACTGGCGACTGGCGGCGCAGCATGGCCGTATTGCCGCTCGCAACATGCTGGGGCAGCGGGTGCCCTTCAAAGGGGTTCCGTTTTTTTGGACCAAGCAATTTTCCCTGAACCTGCATTACGTTGGCCATGCCGAAAGCTGGGAAGAGGTAATCATTCACGGCAATCTGGAAGACCTGGAATTCATGGCCTTCTACTTAGAAGCAAACCAGATTTTAGCGGTGGCCGCCTGCGGCTACACCCAGGAGTTCATTGCCATTGAGGAACTCATGCGCCTGTTTGAACTACCGCCGGCCGATATTGTGCGCCAGGGATCGGTTGACTGGGTAGGCTTGTTGAAAGAACCGGTGACAGTTTAAGGTCTACCTGATATTTCGTGAGCGAGCAGGGCTGGCGCCTCATCTTTCCCCAGGCTCTGCTCGTTCATCATTGTTTATAGACAAATAAAACATTTTTGAAGTTTGCTGCCCAATCTCTAAAGCTGCCTTTACTATCCAACTAACAGCTGCAGCAATAGGGATTAAATTGGATTGAGAACCTAAAAATACTATTAAGTTTTTCTGCTCCCAGGGTAACCAATAGCCAACCAAAAGGGGCGCATCCTACTTTTGTCATCCTGAACGAAACGGAGTGCAGTGAAGGATCTCTGGCAGAGGCTCTGGACTAAGATTCTTCGCTTCGCTCAGAATGACATTCCCTTTAGAGTGGTATTTGCAAAAGTGGGATGCACTCACAAAAAGTTGGTCTCCTGGCATTGGGAAGAGTTAAGGTTTGTTGAACCCTGAACCCTGAACCCTGAATCTAACTTGGAAATTGTCCAGAATGCTTTAATATACCAAGTCCAGTTCGAGATCTGTAGTTTGCTCTAAGGCAAAACTCCACTTCTGGACTTGGACAAGGTTTAATAAGCCTTTCAAAGATAAAGAAGTATTTATGCTTAATAGCATAGAGGAAAATTAATCTTGTTTTTTTAGCGATTCCCCTGGACAATTCTTCTGATTTCTGGTCTTCTGATTTTTGGGAATCTGCCTCAGCTGACTCTTAGCAATCCGTCCAAGTTTGACCGTCCAAGTTTGATAACCCGCCAGTTCTACCCTCAAAAAGGTTGCAAAATTTTCCCTCTGTATGCTGGCTCTTAAGGCAAGCGAATCTGTTGATTGACGTAAAACAACCCCATTTCTGCAATAAAACCCTTTCCGCCGCTGATATTTCTGGAAAAAGATCCCTATGACTATTGCCACTCCCCAAGATTCAGCTATATCAAAGCCGGTGGAGCCGAATGCCCCTGGGCTAAAAGTTGGTATTCCCAAAGAAATTCTGGCCCAGGAGCGCCGAGTGGCGGCGACACCAGATACGGCTAAAAAATTACAAAAGCTTGGCTTCGAGGTTTTAGTTGAAAGCCAGGCGGGGACCGCAGCGGATTTCCCTGATCAGGCTTACGCCGCCGTGGGTTGCCAGATCATTCACGATACCCGCCGCCTGTGGGACAGCGCCGATATCGTTCTCAAGGTGCGCCCTCCGGCCTGGCATATGGCCCTGGACGCCCACGAGGCTGACTTGCTCAAACCCGACAGTACCCTGGTCAGCTTTGTCTGGCCAGCCCAAAATCCCGATTTAATCAGTCACCTGGCCAGTCGGGGCAGCACCGTTCTGGCGATGGATTCAGTGCCCCGCATTACCCGGGCTCAAAAGCTGGATGCCTTGAGTTCCATGGCCAATATTGCCGGCTATCGAGCCATCATTGAGGCTGCCGGGCAATATGGTCGCTGCTTCACCGGCCAAATTACCGCCGCTGGTAAAACGCCCCCGGCCAAGGTGCTGGTGATCGGAGCCGGGGTGGCCGGCCTGGCCGCCATTGGTGCCGCTAAAAGCCTGGGAGCCATTGTCAAAGCCTTTGACACCCGCCCTGTGGTCAAGGAGCAGGTGCAGAGCATGGGGGCTGAATTTTTGGAACTGCATTTTCAGGAAGATGGTACCGGACAGGGGGGCTACGCCAAGGTCATGAGCCAGGCCTTCATTGCCGCTGAGATGGCGCTGTTTGCCCAACAGTCTCGGGAGGTGGACATTATCGTTACCACGGCACTGATCCCCGGCAAAAAGGCCCCCCTGCTGATCACTCGAGAAATGGTGGAAAGCATGAAGCCCGGTTCCGTCGTGGTTGACCTGGCGGCGGAACAGGGGGGCAACTGCGAAGTCACCCAACCGGGCGAGATTACCGCCTATAACGGCGTGACCATTATCGGTCTGACGGATCTGCCCAGCCGCATGGCGGCCCAGGCCAGTCAGCTCTACGGCAACAACTTATACCATCTGCTGAGCGATTTGGGCGGTTCCGATGGCTTCCTGGTGAATATGGAAGACGAGGTCATTCGAGCCACTACGGTGATTCACAACGGGCAGGTGACCTGGCCGCCGCCCAAGCCAGCCCAGCCGGTGCCTCAACCTCAGAAGACAGACGCCACAACCATTACCAATGGGGCAGAGCCAAAGAAAAAGCAAGGGCTGGTAAGTCAGGTCTTCTGGTGGGGGCTTCTGGCTACCGCCTGTGTAGCTGTGGGCCTGTACGCACCGGAATCGTTCATCTCCCACTTCACGGTGTTTGTGCTGGCGACCTTCCTGGGCTGGAAGGTGATTTGGGATGTATCGCCTTCCCTGCATACTCCCTTAATGAGTGTGACCAATGCCATTAGCGGCATCATCATCATCGGCGGCATGCTGCAGATTTCGCCGGATATCACCTCACCCGTGACAATTTTGGGTGCGATCGCCCTTTGCCTCGGCACCATCAACATTGCGGGGGGCTTCACCGTCACCCAGCGAATGCTGAAGATGTTCCATAAATAGTGGATGGGGAGATGGGATGGGGGGATGGGTTGTACCCAACATCTGACATCTGACACGATACCATCCCCCCCCTCTCCCTACCCTCCTTCCCTCTTTCCTGCTCTGACTACGAGATTTCCTATGTCTAACAACCTGGTTACGGTCGCTTATATCGCCGCCAGCGCCCTGTTCATTCTCAGTATTAGTGGCCTCTCGCAACCGGAAACTGCCAAGCGGGGCAACCTGCTCGGCATTGCTGGCATGGCCATTGCCTTTCTGGCCACGGCCCTGATCAGCCAGGGCTACCCCATTCAGGCCAGTTCCATCGGCGTGGGCATTCTGATTGGGGTACTGGCGGCCACCCGCGTTGCCATGACCGCCATGCCTGAAATGGTGGCGTTTTTGAACAGCTTTGTAGGGCTGGCAGCGGTGCTGGTGGGTTTTGCCGAATATCTGCAGCCCAGCACGACCCTGGTGGGTATCGAAGAAACCATCCACCGCATCGAAATCTATGCCGGGGTGTTTATCGGCATTGTCACCTTTACCGGGTCGATAGTGGCGGTGGGAAAGCTGCAGGGGATTTTACCCAGCCGTTCGGTGCTGCTGCCCGCCCGCCACGTGCTGACCATTTCCATGGTGGTGTCCATCGTTGCCTTTGGCTTTCCCTTTATGGCGGCGGCGGGGGCCGAGGGGCTGATGCCCCTGGGGATCATGACGGGGATTGCCGGTATCTTCGGCATCGTTATCGTCATGGCCATTGGCGGGGCCGATATGGCGGTGGTGATCTCTCTGCTCAACAGCTATTCGGGCCTGGCCTCGGCGGCGGCGGGCTTCATGCTCAACAACGACCTGCTGATTATCACCGGTGCCCTGGTGGGCAGCAGCGGCGCAATCCTCAGCTACATCATGTGCAAGGGCATGAACCGCTCCTTCCTGAATGTGGTGCTGGGTGGCTTTGGCGAAGGCGGAACTTCCGTTGGCAAAAAAGTGGGCTCTGCCGAAGAAGCGACGGCTACCAGTGCGGATGAGGTGGTCAGTCTGCTCAACGATGCCAGCAGCGTAATTATTGTCCCTGGTTACGGTATGGCAGTGGCCCAGGCCCAGCACGCCGTGTCGGAAATCTGCCAGAACCTGCGCAGCAAGGGCAAAGATGTCCGCTTTGGCATTCACCCGGTGGCGGGACGTATGCCCGGCCATATGAATGTACTGCTGGCAGAGGCGAATGTACCCTACGACATTGTGCTGGAAATGGACGAAATCAACGAGGACTTTCCCAAAACCGATGTGGTGCTGGTGATTGGGGCCAACGACACCGTTAACCCCATCGCCCAGGAAGACCCCACCAGCCCCATCGCCGGTATGCCCGTGATGGAAGTGTGGAAAGCTGAGACGACGGTGGTTCTGAAGCGCAGCCTTTCCCCCGGTTATGCCGGTGTGGATAATCCCCTGTTCTATAAAGAAAACAATCTGATGTTCTTCGGCGATGCCAAAGCCAATGTGAACGCCATTCTGGCCAAGCTGTCGGCAACAGAAGCAGCGACTAACACTCCGGTAGAAGCTCTCTTAGCGGCTTAGAGTAGCCAAACCTCAAAAACTCAAAGCCCTCGAGAATTCTGGTCTTGCCCTCTTCCTGTATCCTTCTTCAACGCATGGGGAGAGGGGCTTTCAATATCTGAGAATCCACTGCTTCATCTGTAAGGGGTTGTTGCCGTGAAAATCTGTCTGGCCCAAACCAGGTCTGCCAAAGGGGATGTTGAAAGTAACATTGAGCATCATCAACAGATCATCCGTCGGGCTATTGACCATGAAGGGGATATCATTATTTTTCCCGAGCTTTCCATCACTAACTATGAGCCTGAACTGGCGCAAGAGCTGGCAGTCCATTT
Source organism: uncultured bacterium (assembly GCA_964590465.1). GTDB lineage: Bacteria > Cyanobacteriota > Cyanobacteriia > Phormidesmidales > Phormidesmidaceae > CAZPYG01. The sequence goes on from CAZPYG010000042.1 coordinate 35,417, forward strand.
GGATGACCATAGGTTCGATGACTTTCAGGAAATTGCCGACAACCAACAGGTCACTATCGGCATTGGAGTACCCTTAAAAGCAGATGGCGGAATCTGCATCAGCCTGATGATTTTTCATCCCCATTGGCCAAGGCAGATCTATTCAAAGAAATATCTTCATAGTGATGAAGAGCCCTTCTTCGTCCCGGGAAATAACTCAACCAATTTTCTGGAAAATAGCCCCAATATTGCCCTCGGCATTTGCTACGAGTTATCCGTTCCAGCCCATGCTGAGGGTGCTTTCAAAAGTGGAGCTGAAATTTACTTAACCAGCGTTGCTAAGTCTGCTTCTGGAGTCGAAAAAGCCTCTGAAAGACTCTCTGAAATTGCGAAAAAGTTCTCCATGTTGACCCTGATGGTGAATAACATCGGGCCGAGCGATAACTTTATCGGTGCCGGGCAATCCGCAATGTGGAATCGTCAGGGAGATTTGATCGGACAACTGGATGACCAGCACGAAGGGCTGCTGCTGATCGACCTTGAAACCTACGAGATTACCAAGGAGTCGCTCGAATCAGGAGAAACAATATACCAGGCCAATGGGGAATTCTATTTCCTCAACCTATGATGAAACTATTGCAACCCATATCTGCTATGGCTGAAGCTACTGAAACTTCTTTAGTTGAGCAAATTACTGAACAGCTTCATGGTCTATCCACAACGGAGTCGCCTACCGTCTGGTCTACCGTGTATACGAATCTCCAGCGCCAAAGCGGGTCTTTATTCTCAGTTTTGCCGAACATGACCCTGCCTATGGGCGGGCAATTGAGCGGAAAAACCGTAGAATCTATCACCATCAAAGCCCGAACTGCCCCAGGAAAAAGCGAAACTGCTGCTGGGTTTGCCATACATAATCCGTAGGATTCCACAAATCCCTGAGTCCATAGTCAATATGCTGGGCCGAAACCAGCCCATCCCGTCGTTCTACGAGCATCATGCGTTCCAGCACCCAGGGGTCACGGGAATATTCAGGATGGCCCGAAAATACCAGGATGTGGCCACCCAGCATCCATCCCAGGTATTCCGTTACGCCGCTGGTACCCAGGGATATGGCCCCTGGCGGAAGTTTTGTTACTCCATCATTGTGGTGAACCTGGATGTCGTAGGAGGCTCGCTCCGTGCCAAAGTAAGTTTTGGCCTCATCCGTCAGCTGAATTGTCACCACCGACAACTCCGTACCAGGGGGATTCTTTTCCACCTTGCCACCGAGGGCCTGGGCCACAATCTGCGGTGCAAAGGAAAACCCCGATAGCTTAATTTGTCGCTGGTGATAATCCCGCAGGACTTCCTGAATCTGCAATACCCACTCATCCTGGTCATAGGCCCCGGCGGCACTGCCGGATATGACAATGCCATCGAGATTGTCTAATTCCTCGTCACTGGGATAATGCCCTTTGCGGGGTTCATACTTGATCAGCTCAACGGCTTCAAGCTCAACGCCGCCCAGGTCTTGCGGCTGGCTCGTGGCGCAGACCTGATCAAAAAGCTGCTGGTGCATGGTGTAAAAGCCGTCTGGGTAGCGCTCCAGAATTTCGGGAGCCCACCAACGCAGGTCATCGGTGCCGACGTCGAAGCTGGCCAGGCGGAGGGTGGTTGGGGGCATAGGGGTGGATGGGTGGGAGAGTGGGTGAGGTGGGTGGGTAGGCAGGTGGGAGGGATTGTAGGGGCGTACGGCGTGCGCCCTGGGTTGGATTTTCGGGAAATAAACGATCTGGGTCCAGGGTTGGGGAGAAACTGTAGCATGGGTTAGGCCATCGGGGAATGAGGACGGAGCCAATTGCCTCGGCATTGGCCGTAACCCCCAGGGAAACATTTCGCCTGTACCGGATTTATGGAGACTTCATAATTTGCGACTATGCCGCAGCTTTGGCAGTCACCCCCAGGGGGGAATTTCGCCTCCAAAGGAGACTTGGAAATGTGGCCCAGGGCTATTCCGCCCATGCATCACCGCAATAATCTTCTAAAAATTCTGTGCGATATCCGTCTTCGCTCCACAAGAGAGGGAAATAACTTTCCTCCAGGGCCAGATCGCTAATGCGGCGATAGCGGCTGAAGATGAAGCCCTGGTCGGTGCTGGGGCGGTACTGGGTCTGGGGATGGAGGTGACTAATGGACAAACTGCGCCGGGACTTATCTACAGACGGGTTGCGGTTCGAGCCATGCCAGAGGTTGCCGTGGAAGCAAATGGCGCTGCCGGGGGCAAGCTCCACCGGCAGAATTTCGGGCTTCTCGATGCCGTTTGCCGCTGCCGCTTGCCAAAGATGGGTGCGGTAGTCTTCCCGTGGCGCGTGCAGGAAGCGGATTTTGTCTGAACGTTCCCAACGGTGGGAACCAGGGACAATTTCCAGGGTGCCTGTATCGGCAGTGGCATGGCTGAGGGCAATCCAGCAGGTGATGACGGTACTGGGGGCGAGGCTGGCGACGAAGGTGTTGTTGCGGTGGAAGGAAACGGCAGGGGCATCGGGAGGTTTAATCCAGCAGGAATCGAAGCCGTAGCGGGCGGCGGCCCAGCCCATGAGGGTGGCATTAATGCGAGCAAATTCCTGGCAAAGGGTGAAGCTGGCCAGGGTGCGATCGCACCGCCAAAGTCCCGTCATCTGGCGAGTGACGTTGGGCTGACTCAACCCGGGTCGCCCGTACCACTCATCGGGATAAATGCCGGTTTCGAACTGGGTGGCAAACAGGGGATCAAAGCGGTCGATAATGGGCTCGATCTGGTCAGGGGAGAGCATGTCTTCCAGAATCAGATAGCCCTGCTGGTGGAACTGCTCGATCTGGGCAGAGGTGATTTGCAGGTCAGAAAGACGGGATTTGGTTGGCAGGTTCTGCATGGGTGAGAAATTAACGAAATTCCGAACATTTTTGATACTCAAGGGGATAAAGCTTGACCTACCCCTGCCCCTCCCTGGAGGGGCAGGCGCTTTTAGATCCCCAATACCGGGAGCGATGCATTGCGGCTGAAGAGCTTAGACTGGGGACAAAGCCAAGGTTTACGGGCCGGGAATGCATCCTACGCCAGATGATGAGGCTGCTGAAATCCTCGTTCCCTCCAGGGAGGGGTGCCCGTAGGGCGGGGTGGGGCAGCCCATCAGCCCATCACCGCAGTATTCGGCCAGGAAAGGAGTGCGGTAGCCATCCTGCCGCCAGACGATGGGGAAGAAGCTTTCATCCATGGTGTCATCCCCCTGGCGCTTGTACTTGCCGGCAATGTAGCCCCCCGGCACATAGGTATC
>CAZPYG010000043.1:0-38102 GCA_964590465.1 uncultured bacterium
CTCACCATGGCCCCACCCCACCCCATTTCCGCCATCATCATTGCCCAGAACGAGGCCGACTGCATCGCCCGGGCGATCCGCTCCTGCCTTCCCTTTGCCGACGAAATTGTCGTGGTCGACGGCGGCAGTGAAGATGCCACAGTAGAAATTTCCCGAGACCTTGGCGCTGTCGTCTACCACAACCCCTGGCCCGGCTATGCCAAACAGCGCAACTACGGAGCCTACGAGGCCAGGCACGATTGGGTATTTTTCCTCGATGCCGATGAGACGGTGGATGACACCCTGGCCGCCGCCCTGAACCACTGGAAAGCACGGCCTCAACTCCAGACAGGAGCCTTTTTCATTAACCGCATTGGCGACTTTTTAGGTGTTTGGCTCTCCAGCCGTCCTGAAACCCACATTCGCTTTTACGACAAAACTCAGTTCAAGTATTCCGACGTGCTGGTCCACGAAACGGTAGAGGTCGGGGATGCGCCGGTTGGTCACCTGACTGGAACCGTTCTCCATGCCGGATTTCGCACCGTGGGTGAATTGACCGCAAGGTTCAATCAGTACACCGACCTGGACGCCCGCAAGGCCCACGCCGAGGGCAAGCGGTTTAACCTGGTGCGATTTCTGCTCAAGCCCCCTGCCAAATTTGTGCAGATGTACCTGCGTAACGGCATGGTCCTGCAGGGCAGGGCAGGACTGTTCATTGCCAGCCTCTGGGGTTACTACATCATGCTGAAGGAAATCAAGCTGTACGAAATTGACTGGGCCACCCGTAGCTCTTCTAAGTTTTGAGTTTTGAGTTTTGAGTTTTGAATTCCCACCATGACCCTGACCCACCCCCAGTCCCCGACCCCAGCCACCCTCCTGCCCCAACCGGCTCTGGAGTGGATGGTGATCCTGAGCTTTGTCACCCTGTGCGCCGGGGCACTGGTGACGGGCATTTCCTGGCCTTTGCGGCTGCTGTATCCGGCGGGGGCGCTGGGGATTGGCATGGTGCTCTACGGTCGCCATCCGATTTTGTATGTGGGCTTTACCTGGTGGCTGTGGTTCTTATCGGCCTGGGTGCGCCGCATGGTGGACTTTCAGAGTGGTTGGCAGGACCCCAGCCTGATTTTGCTGGCTCCCTATCTTTGCAGTCTGGTGGCCCTGCTGACCTTGATGCAGGACTTACCCCGGATTTATCGCCAGGGCGGCCTACCCTTTTTGGCTGCTTTTGTGGGGGTCTGCTACGGACTCCTGGTGGGCATCATTCGGCAGCCATTTATGGGAGCAGCGGTGACGTTTTTGGACTGGGTCACGCCCATCGTTTTCGGCTATTACGTTTACGCCCAGTGGCGGCAGTATCCCGACTTTCGCGCCAACCTGAACCGGGTATTTCTGTGGGGAGCGCTGGCCATGGGCAGCTACGGCATCTGGCAATACCTGGTGGCCCCGGCCTGGGATGGTTTCTGGATTGAAAGCACGGGTCTGCTTACCTTTGGCAGACCGGAACCAATGCAGATTCGCGTCTTTAGCACCATGCACTCCAACGGTCCCTTTGCGGTCACCATGATGGCGGCGCTGCTGTTGCTGGTGAATGCGCCGGGAATTACCGGCTATGCCGCTTCTGCATTGGGATACCTGTCGTTTTTGCTATCCCTTACCCGCTCCGCCTGGATTGGTTGGTTTATCGGCCTGGTGGTCTTTGCCGTTTCTCTCAAGTCCAGCCTGCAGCTTAAAATCATCGCCGTGTTGTTCGGGATGGGGCTGTTCGCCCTGCCTTTAACCTTGGTTCAGCCCTTTGCCGGGGTGATTTCTGCCCGGTTGAACACCTTCACCAATGCCGGCGGCGATGTCAGCTACAACGAACGCCTGACCCGCTACAACGACCTGCTGGGGGAATCCCTATCCCAGGTGATGGGCCAGGGCCTGGGGGGGGCGGCCCACCACATCGACAGCGCCATTTTAGACATGTTTTTCTCCCTCGGATGGGTGGGCACCCTGCCCTATCTGTTCGGCCTGGTGATGCTGCTTTTGGCTGCATTTCAGGTTACGGCGGTGCAGTTTGACCCCTTTGTCAGTGCGGCCCGGGCCATTGGCCTGGGGGTATTTGTGCAGCTGGTCTTCGGCAGTGTGATGACCGGCGTTGCGGGGGTCATTCTCTGGACGTTTTTGGCACTGGTCCTGGCGGCGCAGAAGTACTACCGCCAAAACCCTGCTGCCCTGCTTTCCACCTCACCCCACCCCACCCTTCCGACCCATGACAACATCACCCTGGAACGATGACACCCATGAATGACAATCCAAGCATTAACCTATTCATCCCGAACCTGGACGGTGGCGGGGCAGAAAAGGTCACCCTGAACCTGGCCCAGGGCTTTCACCAGCGGGGCATGGCGGTCACCATTGTGGCGGCCCAGGCGGCAGGGGCCTTTTTGCAGGACATTCCCGCCGGGGTGAAATTTGTCGATCTGCAGGCTCAATCTCCTGTATTTTTGACCAAGACCCTGGCCCTGAAGCAGCACCTGCAGCGCACCCGACCTGACTTTTTGCTGTCGACCCTGGATATTTTGGGGTCGGCGGTGCTGGCCTGTCACCTGGCCCGGGTGCCGACTCGCCTGATGATGGTGGTGCAGACTCACCTGACCCAGCAGTTTCAAGATCGCCACAGGGCCCTGATGACCCGGCTCAAATGGTTCGGGGTGGGGCAGATGTATCCCAGGGCGGCGGCGATCGCAGCGGTCTCTCGGGGGGTAGCTATCGACCTGGCCCGGCACACCGCGATTCCCGCCAAAGCCATCGAAGTGATTTACAACCCCATCCTCACCGATGACTTCTACGAGAGGGTTAACCAATCGGTATCCCATCCCTGGTTTGCCCCGGGAGAACCCCCGGTGATTCTGGGCGTGGGTCGCCTGGTCAAGCAAAAAGACTTTGCGACCCTGATCCAGGCCTTTGCCCGGGTACGTCAGCAGTGCCCGGCTCGCCTGGTGATTTTAGGGGATAGCGACAAACGGGAACCCCACATCAAACCCCAACTCCTGAACCTGATCCAGACCCTGGGTTTAGGCGAGGATGTTGACCTGCCGGGCTTCGTCAGCAACCCCTACGCCTACATGGCCAGGGCCAGGGTATTTGCCCTGTCTTCGATCTACGAAGGGTTTGGCAATGTGGTAGCCGAAGCGTTAGCGGCAGGCACCCCCGTGGTGGCCACCGACTGCCAGAGCGGTCCGGCCGAAATTCTGAACCACGGCACCTACGGCCAACTGGTTCCGGTGGCAGACCCCGCCGCCATGGCCAGGGCCATCCTCACAACCCTGCACCAGCCGGTGGATCACCCCCCCCTGCAGCAACGGGCCGCCGATTTTTCCATCGGCAAGGTTTGTGACGACTACTTACGGGTGTTGAGTCGTCTCGACACACCCAGCCCCGTCCCAGGTCCTGCAATACTCACAGCGAAGTAGTCACCATGGCACCCTTTAGCTTTCAGCCTTGCACCCACAACATCAAAAACTGGATTTATGTCACCGGCATCGGGCGCAGCGGCACTACTTTTGTTGGCAAAGTGCTGAGTCTGCCCCTTTCCGTTGACTACATCCATGAGCCCTTTAACCCCGAGTGCGGTCTACCGGGGATTAACCGCTGGGACACCTACCTGCGCCCCAGCCTCGATTCCCCAGCCGAACAGGCTCTCCATGAGCAGGTCAAAACCATCTTTTCCTACAACTTCACCCTGCGTACCCTGGTGCCCCACCATAACGGTCCGCTGAGGAAATGGATGAAGCAAACCATCGGCAGCCGGGGGCCAGTTCACCTGCGGCTGGCCAAGCTCAACCCCTTTCACACCGCTGCGGTGTTGAAAGCCCCCATCGGTCTGTTCATGACGGAGTACATGGCCACCCATTTCCAGGTCAAACCGGTGATTCTGGTAAAGCATCCGGTTTCCTTAATTGCCAGTCTGCTGCGGATGGGCTGGTACCCCACCCCCCAGCAGGCCCTCGACCAACCCCATCTGGTGGCCGACTACTTTGCCGATGAACCCGAGTTTACCGATCAGCGCTGGCCCGATCCGGTGCTGGCCATGGCCGCCTACTGGCGAGTGGCCCATAAAGTGCTGCTCACCCAGGCGGCCCGGCATCCTGCCTGGCTGGTGATCACCCACGAAGCCCTCAGTGCGGCCCCCGTGGCTACCTTCCGCACCCTTTATCAAGGGCTGCACCTGCCCTGGTCCGACGGCATTGAACGGCGCATCCGGCGGCTCACGGAACCGACGTCCCACGGCCTGCCCCAAATCGCCCACCAAAGAACCGCCCACCAATTCACCCGCCGCAGCAACAGCATTTTTGCTGAACGGCTGCAGGCTATTCCCCAGGCGACCCGCCGCAAAATCTTTGACCTGGTGCAGGATGTTGCCCTGCCTCTGTATCCCCGGGAAACCTTTGCCATTGATTAATGACACTGCAGATTAAGGGCATGATGTGCCCGCCTCGCTTCCCAAACGCCTACCCCCAGCAAAATCCATGAAAATTCTGTTCCTTGACCAAAGCGGTGCCCTTGGCGGTGCCGAACTCTGCCTGCTGGACATTCTGTCTGACTTGCCTACGGCCTGTGTTGCCGGACTGTTTCAAGATGGTCCCCTACGGAAACGGCTAGAAACAGCCCGCATCCCGGTAAAAGTGTTGTCGCACCAGCCCATCCTCACCCGGAAAGATAGCAGTGCCTTGCAGGGTGTAGCCGGCGGGGTACAGCTATTGCCCCTGGTGATGAGGGCTCAGGAGTTAACTAAAGACTGCGATCTGATTTATGCCAATACCCCCAAAGCCCTGGTGCTGGGGTCGTTCGTGAGTTTACTCACGGACGTGCCGCTGGTTTACCACCTGCACGACATCATTGCCCCCCAGCATTTCAGCTTCGTCAATCGTACCCTTTTAGTCTGGCTGGCTAATCGAGTTGCCCACCAGGTGATTGCCAATTCGGAGGCCTCCCGGCAGGCATTCATCGCGGCGGGGGGAAAGGGAGCCAAGGTCGGCGTCGTGTATAACGGCTTTCGGCCTGAGGACTACCGGGTAGATGGCCGGAGCCGCGATCGCATCCGCCAGCAACTGGGTTGGGAAAACCGCTTCATCGTCGGCCACTTCAGCCGCCTTTCCCCCTGGAAAGGACAGCATGTGCTGCTCGAAGCCCTGACCCGTTGCCCCAGGGAGGTTTGCGCCCTCTTCGTCGGAGACGCCCTGTTCGGCGAAACCCACTACGCCCAGGAACTCCACGCCATGGTTAACCGTCTGCAGTTGCAGGAAAGGGTGAAGTTTTTGGGCTTTCGCTCTGATGTGCCCCCCATGATGGCGGCCAGTGATCTGGTGGCCCACACCTCCACCGCCCCGGAACCCTTTGGCCGGGTCGTGGTGGAAGCGATGCTGTGTCAGCGCCCGGTGGTGGCCGCCGCCGCCGGCGGGGTGGTCGAACTGATCCGCCATCAGGAAACCGGCTGGCTTTGCCCCCCGGGGGATGCCGCCGCCCTCGCCACCATCATTCGCACCTGTCAGGAAGATGCCCCAACCGCTGCCACCATTGCCCAACGAGGAGCCCACCATGCCAGACGACGGTTTCACCTGAACCATACCAACCAGCAACTCTATAACCTGTTGGGATTGGGGACCGCCGCCGCCAAAGCCCTGGCCCAGGTTTAACCACTCCCCCACTCCCCCGTCATCTACCCTCCCAGGAGATTCCATTCCCCATGATCATCCCCCAGGTCGTTAGTGCCGACAGCTTCATCGATACCATTGGAGTCAACATCCACCTCCACTACACCGACACGGTTTACAACCGATTTGAGGAAGTCATAGAACCCGGTCTGGTCGAACTCGGAGTGCGCCACGTGCGCGACGGTGCCATGACCTACTCCGGCATTAACGGAGACAGCTTTTATTACCAGCGCATCCGCCGACTGGCTGACCAGGGGATTCAATTCAGCCTGATTACCCAAGCCCTGGATACCTCCTGGGGGGAACCCACCGACTACAGTCTGCTGGACGAGGTTTACCAGTGGAGTGGGCAGTCTGTCATTGCCTTTGAGGGGGTGAACGAACCTGATATTCAGGGGGTAGACAGCTGGCTACCCGACACCCTTCTGGGGCAGGAACAGCTTTACACCACTGTCAACAGCCACCCGGACCTGCAATCCGTTGCCGTCATTGGACCGTCCATCGTCCAGGCCGAGAATTACGCCCTGGTGGGAGATTTGTCTGACCAGATGGACTTTGGCAACATTCACAACTACTGGTCTGATCGCCATCCCGAAACCTCAGGGTGGGGCGACAACGGCTACGGTAGTCTGGCCTGGCATTTTGCCCAGGTTGCCACCATCAGCGGCACCGACCCGATTATGTCCACCGAAACCGGATGGCCCAATACCCGCGATGCCGAGGGCAATATCATCGGGGTGCCCTTAGATGTTGAAGCTAAATACGTGCCCCGACTGTTTTTGACCCACTTCAATGGGGGCATCGTCAGAACCTACCTGTACGAACTCATTGATGTTTTTGATCAACCCACCGTGCGGGATTCAAATTTTGGTCTGCTGAATAATGATGGCTCCCCCCAACCGGCTTACCTGGCTCTGAAAAATCTCATCGACCGCCTTGAGGACCCGGGGCCAGAATTCACGCCGACTCCCCTGGAACTTTCCGTTACCGGCCAAACCGATCAGGTCTATTCCACCCTGCTGCAAAAGCGAGATGGCACCTACTTCCTGGCCCTGTGGCTGGGCAAAGCCAGTTGGAACCCAGACACCAAGAGCTACATTCAGGTGCCGTCCCAGACGGTGAACATCAGCCTTCCTGCAAATTTCACCCTGACCACCCTTCACCAGTTTAAGCCCGACGGTTCCGTCGAGGAAGTGACAGGTACCTTCACTAACGGCCAGTTCAGCCTTACCGTGACCGATGCCGTTACCCTGGTGGAACTTCCCGCCCCCACGGCCTATCTACCCCGGGTCTCCTTTTACTCCCCTGGTGAATACTAAATCCGATTGGCTTACCCCCGTTTTCAGCTATGTCTCCGTACGGGCTGAGCTGATCGAAGCCCATTCACCCTTCGCCAGGCTTCTAAGAAACGATTGTCCGGAACCGTTCGGGCTGAGCGGAGTCGTTCGCGGAGCGTCCCCAGGGGGAAAGCCCATCACTGCGACGATCCCAAGGAGTAATGCCCTTGCTCCCTAAGGGAGCCACTGGCGTGAACGACAAGCTCAGGGCGAGCGGAGTTAACCTTTGGGGAAATCGGGGGTTCTAGACACGGGTTCAGGATAAGCATAGAAAACCCCGCCTGAATGGAGGCGGGGTTTTCTATGCTACAGGTAAGGAAACCGTTGAAACTCTACTCCGGTTTTTGCTCGGGCAGCATGCACTTGTCCGAATCACATCCCGCCGGACCCGCCTCGATCAGCTCGCCAGCATCATACCGGGACAGAGCTTTGTGGAAATCTACGATACCCCGTCGCTCTTCCACCTGACGCCGCTGCTCTTCGTAGGTGGCCTTGTCGATGGGCTCAAAGGGCAGACGGGGGAAGGTTTGCAGGTCATCGAACCGGGCCAGCAGGGCCGCGGATATGTAACCCTCATCGTTTTGGATGGCGTTGTAGATGCGCTCACCCAGGTACTCAATTTCCGGTTCCCGAAACTCGATGGTGGCGGAGGTGTTGTGGGTGGTGTAGTGCTTCTGCACCTGCATGTAGAAGTCAAACTGGGCCGCCGCAGAAAACTTCTCAATGGCCACCTCGTCGGCACCGGGCAGGTTAGCCCAGGGCACCTCCACAGGAATTTCCACCAGCCATTCCGTGCAGCGGGGATCGAAGGGATCGTTCAGCAGGTTGCCGTTCTCATCCTTATCGGTCTGGGAGGGCACCACGGAATAACCGTAGTCGATGCAGGCCATGGCCACCGGGTCGTTCTTACGGAAGGTGATGCGGCGGATGAATCGCTGGGCCTTGGGGGGGTGCCAGCCGGGGCTGGCTCCCGTCAGCAGGGACTTGGTACCTGCTGGCTGGACGGTGGTGCAGCGGTTGGGGCGCTTGAGGTCGTGGCGCTTGCAGTAATCCCGCACCGTCCTATGGACGATATCCCGCCAGCGGTTCAGGTACTCTCGTTCTTTTTCCTTAAACTCCAGGCCCTGCATGGTGTCAGGGCGTCCTTCTTCCCACCAGCGCAGCCACTCCACGCCGAAAGCCTGGACGAAGAAGTCGAACAGCCCGGTAAAAGAAACTCCAACGATGGGGTCCTCCAGGCGAGACTTCTGGTAGCGGGGTTCCACGAACTGGTGGTTCAGCAGCACGGCAACGGAGAGGGCACCGGCTTTGAAGGCGTCTTCCTGCTCCTGCAGATTCTGAGGATCAATCTGGTTCAGGTGAATTTCCGCCAGGTTGCAGTGGAAGTTAGAGCCGATAATTTCACCGCAGGGATTCAGACCATACCGATCTACTCCCCCTGCCCGGCGCTTGGCTTCTCCGGCCCACTGGATCGCCCCCTCACCGGAGTAAAACTGCTTCCGGACTGAGTTCACGCAGTCTTCTAGAGAAGGCTTTTCGTGGAAAACGCGGGTGTGGTTGGCCATGCGCAGCACGTCCCGCTCGGGGTCGATGCGCCAGTTGCCCTCGGCGTCCTGCTGCCAGAGGTTGTCTTTGGCACTGGCGGCGAGTTCGTCGCTGCTGGCGAACTGACGCATTCCCGCTGAGTTATGGGTGAGGTAGCCATCGCAGTAGAAGCAATGGGCCTCTTCCACTTCAATATCGTAGGTATGGACAGAATCAAAGCTACCCATGCCCTTGACCGTTACCGGAATATCTAAATTGACATCGGATTCTGCAACGTAACGTTCGTAGTTAGCATCGACCTGACGAGATCCCTCAAAGCCCATAGCTCTCATTTCGCTGTAGGTATAGACTTCGCGCATTAAGGTGCCGGGCACCGTAAAGCCATACATTTTCAGCCCCTGACGTAGCTCACCCTTTACCGAGTGGGGAGCAATCAAGCTGTTGTACTGTCCTTTGAGAGCGGGAATTGTAACGTTGTACTTCACTTGCCAGGTATCTACCTGAGGACGAACGAGTTTAAGCCGCCCAGCAATACCTAGGCTAGATAATACCGCTACGACTTGACGGGCAAAATTGGCATAAACTGTTGTCAGCAGGTGGGGGGGGCGGTTGTTAACAGCACCGTCGCTATCGACCAGACCCGCCAGATAAGCTGCCCGCACTTCTATGGAACCTTGCAGAATAAAAGCGGGAATCTCAATGGATTGATTTGCCTGTTTGATATGGCGATGGAAATACTCGGCTAGTCGAATCGAAGAACAAACGGATTTAGCAGTATTTTCGCCGTTAACAGTACCATGGGTAGCGGTTAAACCAAACTGGGCTAAGGCTCGATCTACCTTTTGCTGAAGACGGTTGGTAATTTTGGGATCGGAACCATTCATGGCCCATTCCACTCGACCGTAGGGTTTATTGTGTTTGTTGCGCCCCATGGCCACATAGCCATCTCCATGGGTATAACCGATGAGCCAGGCGATGTCTGCGGTGAGTGCCGGAATGGTGAGAGCTTTGGCTGTTCGACTTTGGTCAGGGCGCTCTGCGGTAAAGTCTACAGGTAGGGTAGTAGCGGTGCCGGGCAATACCTGCGTGTTGTGCATCAGGCGATCGCCCGCTGCCAACTGATCTACCCGCTTCCATAAAATCTGTCCCTTAGCATCATCCAGAACTGCCATACGGTGGCTCAGTGTAGCCTTCGGCAGCGGACCATTGGTCTCAATTTCGTAAACATCCTGCACTCCCTGGTCAAATTTGTTGACGACCCGGCGGAAGCCCAGAGGGGTTTGCACCAGATCACCCACCTGGATATCCTGAATCGGCACTAAACCTTCAGCAGTATGCACTAGAGCGTCTTCTGGCAAGCAACGTCGAATATTGCCGGCCACAACACAGGCGGCGGCTTCGTCAATCAGCAGGCAGCATTCCACAGAGGTGAGCTGCCGTCCTAAAGCTTTGTTGAGAATGCCAGCGCAGCGGTTGTACAGCATGGTCAGCCGCACCGGATTGGCGACGCCGCCGAATCCATGCAGCTTCTCTCCGGCAGGGCGCACGTCCCGCAGGTCAATGGTGACTTCCACTTCACCGGAGAACCGCTCATCGGTGGAAAGCTCCAGCAGGGTCTGGTAAGACTGCACCCAGCCCTGGCGGCTGTCGCCCACCCGGACATAGACCCCATGGTTCTCAATGGTGACTTCGGTGATTTCCCGCCGTTCGGCTACGGGGGTCTGGCCAATTTCCCCGTTCATGGTGACCTTGAGGCGGTTGCGAATGGCCGGAATCTGATGAATGTACTTGGGTTCAAGCATCGCTCCGGTGCCGCAGCCCATCATGGCCAGATCCATCATCAGACCGAAGGCGCGCCAGTCCACCACGTTGGTGCTGGTGCAGTTGTAGGCTCCGGAGAAGTTCTCAGGCTTTTTGCTCCACTCGGTGCCGCCCACCCACAGCCAGCGACCGGAAGGTAAGGCTTTGACCGCTCGCTGCATACGGCTCAAGAGGACCTGCTCTTCGTCGGTGAGGTTGCCCAGTTCCGTTAACCCGGCGATGGAGCGATCGCACACCTGATCCCAGGTTTCTCGCTCTCCCTCGACCACCTCTCCCCGGCGGCTGTAGGTGCGGTAAAACACAGGATAAGCGGCAGGGGCAGCTTCAGGAAAAGACCACTGGGACCGGGTACGGGGAAGTTCTTGAACCATAGGATTCAGCCTTAACTCTTTACAGGTGGGGAATGCAATGTGCTGTTGCGGTCTAATGGAGAACCATAATAGCGGATCATGTCAGATATAGCGGTCGAAATCTCTTTTTTTCTGAGATTACCGCTAAACCTGTGAGGCTAAGGGTTCTCCCATCCCTGAGTTGGCCATAGTATAACGTGCTTGGTTAATACAGATGCTCTGGTAGGAATATTTGCCAGTTAGGTTTTACGGCTGAGGTTTATCTATATCCGGCGACTTGGTTGACCGGAGGATCCGACCTTTATTCAACCCTTCACCTGTTCTGGGGGTGATTCGATCTGCGCCACCCAGGTAGAGGCCCTGGAAACGCTTTATCCAGATACCCTGGAAGCGGCAGAGTTCGCCTGCTCAATGAAAAATGGCCGACTATTCTTCGCCATAGCCGGTGAAGCCCTTGACCTGCGCTACGGCTATATGGCAACCACCCTCTGGGATACTGACGGTGACGGTATCTCTGATTACTCCGACCCGGTCAGTGTAGATGAGTCCGTAGGGCCGGTCTTGCTGTAGAATCAGCTCCAATCTTCCCGACCGCGCCCCAACCCCTTGTACACATCGCCCCGCTGGTGAATGGCCCGGGTTTTTTCGAACAACTGCTCTTCCGTCAGCTTCAACTTTTGTAGGGTCTTCTTCAGGTCATTCTGAATATCCCGCGCCCCCGGAAAACCCTCATAGCGAATCACCAACCGGGCCAGTTCCACCAGGTTGAAGTCAGAGTCATCCCCCGCCATGAGCTGGTTGAGGGTTTGGCGATCTTTAGAGTATTGGGGGTGTTTTTGTTCTTTAGTTAAGTCAGACATGGTAGGGAGGGGTGGCGATGAGGGAGCTAAGGTATAAGGTACAGGGTTTAAGGGGAGAGGTTAAGCGGACTGACCTTTAACTCTGTACCTTTAACCTTGTACCCAGCACCTGATACCTGAAACCTAATACCCCTCTACCTAAACCTCCACCGGCTGCTCCTGCTCCACCTTCCCCCTATCCTCCGCCGGCTGAGCGACTTCAATGATGCCGCCGCCGAGGACGAGGTCGTCGTCGTACCAGACGGCGGCCTGGCCGGGAGTTACCCCGAACTGAGGGTCGTCGAAGACAAGTTTGACGCGGTTACCAGCAGATGTGCCGGGTTCGCTGGGTTGGGGAATCAGGGTGGCGAGGACGGGGCGGCTGCGGTAGCGGATCTGCACCGACACCTTGATGGGTTCTTTGGGGGCGGGGATGGCAACCCAGTTCACCCGTTGTACGGTGCAGTCGGGCCAGTGGACTTCTTCCCGGGGGGCCACGATGACCTGGTTGCGGCCCATGTCAAAACCCACCACGTACAGAGGATGGGGAGCGGCAATGCCCAATCCCTTCCGCTGACCGATGGTGTAATGGTGGATGCCGGTGTGCTGGCCGAGGATGTGACCTTCTGGATCGACAATGTCGCCGGGTTGGGGGGCGAGGTACTTGTCTAAAAAGGTCTGCATGGAACCGTGATGCTCGATCAGGCAGAGATCCTGGCTGTCGGGTTTTTCGGCGGTATGCAGACCGAATTCGGCGGCAATACGGCGGGTTTCGGTTTTGGGCTGGTTGCCCAGGGGGAAGTGGCAGGCCGCCAGCAGGTCCTGGGTCAGGTCGTAGAGGAAGTAGGATTGGTCTTTGGTGTCATCCACGGCGCGGCGCAGTTCGTAGCGTCCGGTGTCGGGGTTTTGGGTAATGCGGGCGTAGTGGCCGGTGGCAATGCGATCGCAGCCCAACTCCTCACGCGCATACTGCAGCATGGGGCCAAACTTGACCGCCCGGTTGCACTGGGAGCAGGGCAGGGGTGTTACGCCCTGGCCATAGCCCGACACTAGATAATCGACGATTTCCCGCTGGAAGACTTCGCGGCTATCGACAATGTGATGGGGAATGCCCAACTCCTCGCAGAGCTGCGCGGCATCCACCATGCCCTCCGAGCAGCACTGGCCCTTGCCCTGCATCAGCCACAGGGTCAGACCCACCACGTCATAACCCTGACGATGCAGGGTCGCTGCCGCTACCGAACTGTCTACACCTCCCGAGAGGCCCACCACGATCCTTTCCATGGGAAAGATTATCTCGTTACAACATTGAAGAACAGGGTGATGGCCGTTCCATCAATCAGATATCACCGAGATCAGCCCTGGCAAAACGGCAGAAGGTCTTGATCTGCAGTAGGGTGGGCACTGCCCACCAGACTTAAATCGGTAACGTTGCGGCCATAAATCCCCTCAGTCTATGAATTGTAGCTTACAGATGGGAACCCGGTGGGGCAGCAACTTATACCGCTAGCATGGCGGCCGCCGTCATTGAAAATGCTGAAAAACTCGGAGAACTTACCACCGAATCTGCCGTGTAGATAGTTTCTTCGTAGCCGTTTTCGGTCAGAAAGAGCACCACCACCTGCCCCTGTTCAGGATCGACAATCCAGTATTCAGGAATGCCCCGCCACTCATACTGATTGCGCTTTTCACGGTAGTCGCGGCGGTGATTTTCCTGTCCCGGACTGACCACTTCCACGACCAGCAGCGGAGGGGCCATATCCAGGGTGATGGCCGCTTGCCCCAAAGCCCGCATTTGTTCAATGTGCTCGGGCTGCAGGACAACCAGGTCGGGATAGCGATTTTTGGGTTGTCCTGGCATTGCGATCGCTAGACCTTGCAGACTAATCTGCTGCATGTCAACCTGAGCTTTCAACGCCTCGTAAAGCCTCTTAGCCCGGTTAAGGTTGTCGTAAGACTCAGGCGGCATTTCTACTAACTCTCCATAGGCAAGCTCGTAATAGCCTTCCAGATCTGCGGTATGGGCCAAAAAGTCTTCAAAGGTGTTGAGTTTAGGGCTGACCTGCACCATGGCCGGAACACTCCACAGAACTACGCTTATTTGTACTCCTATTTTAGAAGGCTACAGGAAACATCCGGGAGCGTCCCACGCTGCGAGTTCTCGTAGTGATGTCGTCAGCAAAATGCTTGCCTGTGGGTTACGGCCAGGGCCAGAGCTATCTGCTTCGCCTTGATTCAGTGACGGCCTAACCCACGCTACGGCTTTTTAGGTTTACGGTGTACGGTTTACGGCGTCAAGCCTACCGTCTCCCCTACACCTTGCTCCCCCCTCTCCCCTTCCCCAAAACTTCACGCCATAATTAAAACTGTCCCCAATTTCAAACCAAGCCCATGTTCTACCCCTTTTGTTGCCCCCCATCCCCCGAAGCCCGGCGTCAGCATCAGCAGTTCAAGCTGGACATGATGAAAGCCTTCCGCGATTCCCTGGAAACCCGCCTGGCGGCCATGAATGCTGCCATCAGCACCGTTGAACAACAGATTAGACAGGACAGCGAAGAGACGGCTTAATGACTCCTCCCCTCCCCGCTGGTCCGGCTAGCCTGTTAACCTGCACTATGATTCTTTAAAGACGCAGAGAACTAACGAAGCAGCGGGGAGACACCTGAATCATGGGTATGCAAGTCTGGCCAGGTCGTCCTCATCCTCTAGGGGCTACCTGGGACGGTTCTGGGACTAACTTCGCCGTATTTTCTGAAAATGCCACTGCCGTAGACCTTTGTCTATTCGATGAAGCCGGCAATCAGACCCGTTTGCCCCTTCGAGAGGTGGAGAATTTTGTCTGGCATGGCTACTTAGCCAACGTCGGTCCTGGACAACGCTATGGTTATCGAGTCCATGGTCCGAACGAGCCGGAGAATGGTCTGCGGTTTAATTCCCATAAGCTTTTGCTTGATCCCTATGCCCGTGCCATCGAGGGGGACGTGAGGTACGACGAGTCCATCTTCAGTTACGACATTGCCCAGGCTGAGGAGGCGGAAGACCTGGAAGACCTGGAAGACCTGGACCTGACCTTTCAGGACGCGGATAGTGCTAAGGCTATGCCCAAGTGCGTTGTTGTTGACACCAGCTTCGACTGGGAAGGCGACCGTTGCCTGGAAACCCCCTGGCACCGGACCATCATCTACGAAACCCACGTCAAGGGCATCACCCAGCTTCACCCCGATGTGCCTGACCACCTGCGGGGCACCTACGCTGGGTTGGGGCATCCCGCCGTGGTTGAGCACCTTAAGTCCCTCGGGATTACCGCCGTCGAGCTACTGCCAGTCCACCATTTCCATGCCTATCCTGGCCATCTGGTGCCCCATGGCCTGCGTAACTACTGGGGTTACGATTCTCTGGGGTATTTTGCCCCCTATGCCGGCTACAGTTCGGCGGGGCAGGGGGGGGAGCAGGTGAAGGAATTCAAGCAGATGGTGAAAGCCCTGCACCGGGCCGGCATTGAAGTGCTGCTGGATGTGGTCTACAACCATACCGGTGAGGGCAACCACCTGGGGCCAACCCTGGCCTTTCGCGGTATCGACAACGCCGCCTATTACCGACTGGTAGATGACCTGCCCCGCTACTACATGGACTTCACCGGTTGCGGCAATTCCCTCAACGTGCGCCATCCCCAGGTGCTGAAGCTAATTATGGACAGCCTGCGGTACTGGGTGACTGAAATGCATGTGGATGGCTTCCGGTTTGACCTGGCCTCAGCCCTGGCCAGAGAACTGTATGAGGTGGATAGCCTGGCCGCCTTTTTCGACATCATCCATCAGGACCCGGTACTCTCCACCACCAAGCTGATTGCGGAACCCTGGGATCTGGGGGAAGGGGGTTATCAGGTGGGTAACTTTCCCCTGCTGTGGTCCGAGTGGAACGGCAAATACCGCGACTCCATGCGCGACTTCTGGCGGGATCACGACTGCCGCCTGGGGGAATTTGCCTTTCGACTGACGGGCAGTTCCGACCTGTACCAGGCTAACGGTAAGCTGCCCCACGCCAGTATTAACTTCATTACCTGCCACGACGGCTTCACCCTGCGGGATCTGGTCAGCTACAACGAAAAGCACAACCAGGCCAACTGCGAAGGCAACCGCGACGGCGAAAGCTACAACCGCTCCTGGAACTGTGGGGAAGAAGGGGACACGGAGGATCCCGCCATCCTGGCCCTGCGACTGAAACAGCAGCGCAACTTCCTGGCAACCCTGATGCTCTCCCAGGGGGTGCCAATGATGCTTGGCGGCGACGAACTGGGCCGCACCAAGCAGGGCAACAACAATACCTACTGCCAGGACAGCGAACTGTCCTGGTTTGACTGGGATCTGTCCCCCCAGAACCGGACCCTACTGGATTTCACCAAACGGCTGATTCACTTTCGCCGGGAACATCCCACCTTTGCCCGGCGGCACTGGTTCCAGGGGCGAGAAATCCATGGTTCCGGCGTCCACGATATCGGTTGGTACAACCCCGATGGCGAAGAAATCAGCGATGAGCAATGGCACGATGGCTCAGCTAAGGCGATGGGGGTCTTCCTGAATGGCGAAGAGCTGATTCGCCCCGACTCCATGGGCCAGCGGGTGGTGGATGACAGTTACATGCTGCTGTTTAACGCCCAGCCGGAACCTCAGGAATTTGTGATTCCCCCCGGCCTGAGTCAGCGGCAGTGGCGGTTACTGCTGGATACCGAAAAGCCCTCTGGT
Source organism: uncultured bacterium (assembly GCA_964590465.1). GTDB lineage: Bacteria > Cyanobacteriota > Cyanobacteriia > Phormidesmidales > Phormidesmidaceae > CAZPYG01. The sequence goes on from CAZPYG010000043.1 coordinate 16,310, forward strand.
TTTGTGGATGAGGGACCCACCTACGAAGTCGACGAAGGGGTTACCGTAGCGGAGTTCTCTTTAATGATGTTGGGATGTCAGAGGTGTTTTCAAGGTGGCTAAAGGGGCAGGGGAGCCAGGAAGCAGGGGGATAGGGTCATTGCGTTACTGTCAAAACGTTGTCAGTACAACGTTTTGACAGCCATTGTAAAACCCCAAATTTTAGGCGACGGCGGCTGGCGTCATTACCTGACAAGGTTGATGACGGGCCGAGTGAAAGAAGCCACTGGGGTTCCCTGCTTTGACTGTAGTGGAACTTACCCTGGTATTTTCCGTTCTCCGATTAACAATCAGGACTTTTGCACCCCCTTCTACCCGCACTGCCGGAATACTTCGGTCCACAGCGGTTACATCACCATTATTCCAGTTGGCGTTAGCCTTAGTTCTTTTAGCCCAATCGCTATGTACACCTACGAACGAATTTACGCCGTTGTGCGGCAAATTCCTGCTGGCCAGGTGGCGACCTATGGTCAGGTAGCAGAACTGGCAGGACTGATCGGCAAGCCCCGCCTGGTGGGTTATGCCCTGTACCGGGTAGACATGGAAACCTCTGACATTCCCTGGCAGCGGGTGATTAATGCCAGGGGAGAAGTCTCCCAGTCGCCCCTGCGCCATGGAACGGATTATCTGCAGCGGGCCATCCTGGAAGATGAAGGCATAGAATTTGACGAAAAGGGCCGCATTGACCTGGGCCGCTATCGCTGGCAGCCGGGTGAAACAGAAATTGCAAAGGCCCTGAGCTTGTTGGTTCCCCCAGAAGATGCAGATGCTCCATGACTGACCCTAAGGCAATTTCCCCAGCCCAAACGCTGCAGTTTCCCCTGTGGCTGAGAAACACGCTGCTGTTCCCCCTGGTGTTTCTCAATATTTGGCTGTTGACCATTTCCATTGACTACGTGCAGCCCCTGCTGAGCATTGTGCTGGTGTCGATTATTCTGGCCATTGTGCTGGATTTTCCGATCAAGTTTTTGCAGGGGCAGGGCATGCCCCGGAGCCTGAGTCTAACTCTGGTGCTGCTGCTGGGATTTGGCCTGGTAGCGCTCCTGGGTTTGCTGATTGTACCGGCATTAATTCAGCAGGTCAGGGAATTTATTGATCTGCTGCCCCAGTGGGTCGCTTCCGCCGATGCCCTGTTTACATGGTTTGATAACTCCCCCATCGCGCCCCAACTGAGTCAGTATGGGCTAGATTTAGACCAAATCGAGGCCCAGGCCCTACAGCAGGTAACGCGGGTGCTGCGGACCCTGGGCAGTTCGCTGCTGAGTGTGCTGGCGGGTAGCTTTAGCGGCGGGTTAACGGTGTTTTTTGTGGTGATTCTGACGATCTTTCTGCTTACCAGCGGCGAGGCGGCCTGGCAGGGCATCATCAGCTGGTTTTCGCCCTGGTGGCAGGAGCGGTTGCAGAGCCGTATTCCCACCAAGTTGAAGCGGTTTATTGGGGGGCAGGTGGTGATTGCCCTCAGCTTCAGCGTCACCCTGTCGGTGATATTTACCTTGGTGAAAGTGCCCCTGGGCTTGCTGTTTGGCTTCCTGATTGGCATGGCCAGTCTGTTTCCCTTTATGGGGGCCGTCTCTCAAACGGCGGTAAGCCTGTTTTTGATACTGCAGGATTTGAGCACGGGCCTAGAGGTGTTTGCGATTTCCTTCGTACTCGGTCAAGTTCTGGATAATGCCATTGTCCCCAAAGTGATGGGGGGCATTGTCGGTATCAATCCCATCTGGGTCATCATTGCTGTGTTTTTGGGAGCCAAACTGGGGGGGCTGGTCGGCATCCTGATCGCCGTCCCCGTCGCCAGCATTATTAAGGATGTGGTGGATGAGCTATTGGCCCGGTCGCAGCAACCTGAATCGGCGTCTCAGCGATCTGAATCGCCCTGGCAGAAAGATAAGGATTGAAGGATCTCTCTTAATAACAACTCTCAAACCTCAATCAGATCCCTACCCCTCAATCTTAATCTCATCCACTCATCCACTCCCTACCCACCCTTCTCCCCCCTCCCCAATCCCCCCATCCTGTGGCTTAATAACGGAGTGACTGATTCCAGTCCGAGTTTTTTCCCAAGAGCTGGTTATGACTGAACAACCCAATCCCAGAGTCTTTTTCGACATCACCATCGGCGGTGAGCCCGCCGGACGCATCATTATGGAACTGCGGGCTGACGTGACCCCTAAAACTGCCGAGAACTTTCGCGCCCTCTGTACTGGCGAAAAGGGCGTAGGCCAGGCGGGCAAGCCTTTGCACTACAAAGGGTCTTCCTTTCACCGCATTATTCCCGAGTTTATGTGCCAGGGGGGAGACTTCACCCGTGGTAATGGCACTGGCGGCGAGTCTATCTACGGGATGAAGTTTGAGGATGAAAACTTCCAGCTCAAGCACACCGAGCCTGGACTACTGAGCATGGCCAATGCCGGCCCCGGCACCAATGGCTCTCAGTTTTTTCTGACCACCGTAGCCACCCCCTGGTTGGATGGTAAACACGTCGTTTTTGGTAGCGTCGTGGAAGGGATGGATGTGGTCAGCGCCATGGAAAAGGTGGGCACCCGCAGTGGCCAAACCACCAAGCCAGTTATGATTGCAGACTGTGGTCAGCTATAAGGAATCGACCTAGAGAAAATTTTCTTTGGCAAGAGTCCCCTCCATGGCTTGCGTCGGTGTCTTTGCCGACGCCTCTTTTATCCGCACTTCAGGGGACTGCCAGGCAAGCGCTTATCCGTCATTCCCGGGTAGGATGATAGCCGCCCGGGCTAAGCCTGTCAAAGCCCTTCCACAGGCGTCTCAGAAACGATTGACCGAACCCATGGTCCAAGGGCAAGCGGCAGCAGCAGCTTGCCCTGGAATCCGGGGGGTGAACCAGATTTGATATCAGTACTGAATTTTCGGCTCAAGAGGTCGGAGAATCTTGCTTCACAGCAAACCGATTGGGTCGAATTTTTGAGCCAAAGCGCTGGGCAAACACCTGGGTGAGTTCTGCCCCATAAAAGAGAATTTGGGCGGAATAAAAAATCCATACCAGCAGAACAATCACTGACCCGGCGGCCCCATAGGAAGAGGCAAAACTGCTGTTGCCCAGGTACAGTCCGATGACGAATCTGCCGATGGAAAATAGCAGGGCGGTTACCGCCGCCCCAAACCACACATCGCCCCAGGTAATCACCACATCGGGCACATATTTGAAGATCAGGGCGAACAGCAGGGTCGTAATCCCGAAAGCCACCACAAAATTCAACAGCTGAACCAGGGAGTCTAACCCCGGGGCAAGGCTTTGAAAATAGCTGGAAAAACCGGCAAGCACGGAACTAATGACCAGGGATACCAGCAATAAAAAGCCAATGGCCAGCAGCATGCCAAAGGACAGCAACCGCTTGCGGACCAGATTGCTAAGCCCCCGTTCCGGGTCGGCCTCTACATTCCACACTTCGTTCAGGGCTATTTGCAACTGCACCAGCACCCCCGTGGCACCAATCAGCAGCAGCACAATACTGACGATGGTGGCAACCCAGCCGGAGCTTTCGCCGGGGCGATTAGCATTGTCCAGGGCAGTGCGGAGAAATTCAGCCCCGTTGCTGCCCACCAGGGACTGAATCTGTCCCATCAACTGTTCTCGCACGGCGGCGGTATCGAAGAAGAACCCCGCGATCGCAATCACCAGAATCAGCAGGGGGGCAATGGAAAAAATAGTGTAGTAGGCCAGGGCCGCCGCCAGCCGCGACGCCTTATCTTTATTCCACTCCTGAAAGGCGGCCGTTATCATGCGCCAAACCTGTTTTGGACTCATGGGTGTGTCTCCATTGCAACAATGATCTAAGGTCTTTCCGCTGGATTTCGCCCGGACCGCGCCCCGGCTTTTGGGTAAGGAAGAAGAAAGTGAGGGGAACTACCTTAACCGTTAACAAACACCGGGCTGTATCCCTTCACATCGCTCAGGGCAGAGTCTGATCGCGGGTTAAAGTGCTCAATTACGCTAAAGCTACCGTCCGTTTCCAGCACAATGGCCTCTATGTCTTCCATGGAAGAAAACCCCTGGGCTCTAACGGCGGCACGAATTTCACCTTGGGTTACCCGCTCCCGCCTGAGGGCATCCAGCTGCCAATCTCCCCGGAAGAACAGGAGGGAGGGCTGAGCCTTAATCCAGCCCTGTACTGCGGGATAGCGCACCGCCAGCCAGGTCAGGGCAAACTGAAGTACCAGCAGCACCAGTAGCCCAACCATGCCCTGTAGTAGGGAAGTATCCCTGGACAGCACCAGGGTGGCCAGGATGGTGCCGTAGGCAATGGTCACCACAAAATCGAAGGCATTCCCTTTCGATAGGGTGCGCTTGCCCGATATCCGCAGGATGGCAACTACCGCTACATAGGACAAACTGCCGATGAACAGGGTATGGAGCAGGGAAGAAACGTTATCCCGCATGGTTAAGCTCCGGTTCTGCCGCTGCCGGGCGCACAGGTTTCCCTAAGCCGTCCAAAGAACACCCCGTAGGGAGACAGCACCACTTCACTGCCGTCGATGCTGAAGTCAAACTCCAGGTCGCGTACCGCTTCCATGGGCTCGCAGTGGCTCAGGTCGTAGTGGGCCGCTTCGTCACTGATGTTGAATAGACAGAGGATATGGTGGTCGGCGTAGTAGCGGCTGAAGGCCAGAATGGTATCCTTCACCTCCAGCAGGTCTAGCTTGCCGGCTTCCAGGGCAGGCTGGTTTTTGCGCCAGTGCAGCAAACGCCGCCAGGTGTTCAACAGGGATTTGACATGGCGGTGCTGGTGTCGCACCGATCGGTTCAGGTGGCTATGGGGGACCGGCAGCCAGGGGGCCTCGGCGGTGGTGAACCCGGCGCAGGGGGGCTCCGGGGTCCAGGGCATGGGGGTGCGAGAGCCGTCCCGGCCTACCACAGCAGGGTAAAGGGCTTTGCCGAAGGGATCTTTAATGCCCTCGGGATCGATATCTCCCGGAATCGAGGCCACCGGCAGGCCCAGTTCATCTCCCTGCCAGAGGCAAAAGGCTCCCGGCAGCGACAGCAGCAGCGCCGCCATCATGTGGTAGAACTCATCGGGGTAAGGATTCCCGTGGATATCTTTGCCGGTCCAGCGGCAGCGCAGGCGACCGTAGTCGTGGTTGCCCACAATCCAGCAGGTGCCGCCGTCAAAAAAGTTGTCTTGCACCTTTTTGATAATGCCGTACATCAGCTCAGCGGTCATGGGCTGATCCACCAGCAGGCTACTCTGGTAGGCCAGGTGGAGCCGGTCGTCCCCGACGGAATACTGGCTGGCCAACTCAATGGTGTCTTCGCAGAGGGTAACTTCCCCCAGGGTGACAGCGCCGGGATACTGGTTCACCAGTGCTCGAATGGGCTTAATGCGCTCCAGGGTGTCGGGGCGGTTAAAGCTGTAGGTCAGCATCTGGTTCGTGAGGGGATTGTCCTTCGGCACCCCGTCGGGCATGGATGCGCCCTCGGGGCGGGGGGGATTATCCCGCAGCTGCGGGTCGTGGAGAAAATAGTTGACGGCGTCAATGCGCAGACCGTCTACCCCCAGGTCAAGCCAGAACTTGCCCCGCTCCAGAATGGCTTCCACGACTTCGTCGTTGTGCCAGTTGAGGTCGGGTTGACTTTCCAGAAAGTTGAAGAAGAAGTACTGCTCTCGCTGGGGTTCCCACTTCCAGGCACAGTCCCCGGTGAAGGACGACAGCCAGTTGTTGGGGGGGGAGCCGTCGGGTTTGGGGTCGGCCCAGACGTACCAATCAGCTTTGGCATTGTCGCGGCTGGATCGACTTTCCTGAAACCAGGGATGCTTGTCAGAGGTGTGGTTCCACACCTGATCCACAATCACCTTTAGCTTCATGCAGTGGGCAATGTTGAGCAGGCGCTGAAAATCTTCCATGGTGCCGAATTCTTTGCCGACAGCCCGCATATCGGTGATGTCGTAACCCAGGTCATCCATGGGAGACTCATTAATCGGGGTGAGCCAGATGGCATCGACCCCCAGGCTGACGATGTAGTCGAGTCGTTCGACAATGCCGTTGATATCTCCCTTGCCATCGCCGTCGGTATCGAGAAAACTCCAGGGGGAAATCTGATAGATAATGGCGTTTTGCCACCATTCGCCGTCCCGGGTGGCGTTGTTCTGATCTTCCCACTGCCAGTCGCGACGGTTGATGACCGGTACTCGCCACCATTTTTTGTGCGCAACTTCCATGGTTCAACCTAGTTTTGTACTGTCTTTACTGACATCCCCGTAATTCCTTGAGGGAACGCCCTGGCGGAATGCATATCCTATCCCTGCTGACTCAACCCGTTGGCCTGAACCCTCGCAGGATGGGCGCAGGGTTCAGGCCACGCCGATCTGACGGGGGACTCCCTCCGGTTTCTGAAACCCCGATTAAAACGAGCATTCTGTAGGGGCTGTACAACCAGGAGCGAGTATCCAACATCCCTATCAAATCAAAATTCCCTGGGGAGAACATCTACCGTGAAGGGCATCCAGTTCCGGTTGACTCAGCCAGTCATCCAGGGGAGTATCCAGCACCTGCGCCACTTCAGCCACCACATGGGCCCAGGTGCAGCGGTTGGTGAACAACATGCCGTTTTTATCCAGGGTGCCTCCCTGGTTCACGAAGCCTAGAAAACGGGTGTAAGCGTAGCCCGTGTGGAGGGGCTGCAGGGTTCCCGCCATGGGTTCGGGGCGGGTGTGGGTAGCAAAGACCCGGGCCAGGGTGGTGCTGGGATACAGCAGTTGCAGTTGGGAAGCCGGGGTGGCATGGGCCAGTTCACCGGCATCCCGAGGGATGCGAAACCGTCCTGGTTCCAGCATGTAGACCACGCTATGGGGCAGGTCGTGGTGGCGTAATCGGTGGGAAGCCTTCAGCACCTCTTCCAGCTGATAGCCCCCAATGGCGGTGAGAATTACCCGCGGGTCCTCTAGCTGGTGGCCCGCCCAATCCAGACGGATGGCACCCTGGTCAAGCAGTTGGGCGTTTTCTTCCGGGGTCAGCAGGTTGGCGACTTTGCGCTTTGAGACCACCAGGGTCCAGAACTGACCTTTGGTTTGATACACCCGATGCATCAGGGCCAGGGCCGAGTTGTAGTCGGCGGCAAACATCACCCGCGACAGGTCGCTGGTCTCGTTGAGCATGGCTTCGGCCATCATGGTGTCCTGGTGGGACTGTTCGTTTTTGCCGTTTTCCCAGGTATGGGAAGTCAGGGCCAGGGGAATTGATAGCCAGCCATTTTCCATGCCCAGCCCTTTGCGATGCTTGGCGAAAATGATCTCCTGCCGCATGGCCCCGTGCATTTTGGCCCCGAAGGCTTCGTAGCTGTCGATCAGGCTGATGCCCCCTTTGTTGGCCAGGGCGGCGCAGGCCACCGCTTCCTCGTTAAGGGCGGTGATGACTCCCCCCTCCAGGGATTCGGGGATGCCGTCTTCCGGTTCCGTGACGCGGAACTTCAGGTGCTTGAGGGTCTTTTTCAGACGGTTGGACTTCATTTCGTCCGGGTTGCCCACCCGGGCTCGCAGATGGGGATTGGCTTCCACCGTAGCGACAAACTGAGCATCCACCCCCTTCATGGGCTGGGCCTGGGTCCAGCTGTCAGGATTGGCGCGATCTTCAGAAATTTCCTGATACTCGGGTTCTGGCAGTTTAGCCAGACTCACCTGTCGATTTACCAGGGAATGGTCTTTTTCCTGAGGGCGGTGCTGGTCCTTGTGATTCTGCAGTTGAGCAATGGAGGCTTCCAACTCATCCTGGGCTACCCACAGTTTGCGGGTATGCTCGTTGAATAGCGTCGCTATCTCCTCGTTTTCGTGGGGGTTACCCCCCAGGGGTAGATTGTGAGCCAGGTTTTCCCCGGCGTTGAAGAAACCTGCTCCCTTATCCGCTACGGCAATGCCGTAGGGCAGGTGGGCGGGATAGGTGGCCTGGTCCTGCTCAATGGCTTCCACCTCTGCTGCCAGACGGGTTTCCATTTCCAGGATCAACCACACAAAGGCAGCAGGGTCGCGCCCATCAATGACGATGGGATCGAAGTGGTTGAGTTCCAAATGCTGCTCGAACCAGTCGGTGCCCCCCTTCTGGGCCATGGTACTGCGCTGGTCGATGCGGCGACCGTTGTTGATCATGATGGGCAGGGCTCTGCCGCAATCCGTAGCTCGCCACCAGCGGGGCACCCAGTCGCTGCCCCGCTGTTCTTCAAAGGCCCCGTCGCTGAGGAAGGTGACCAGGGTCTCCCCCGGCAGGGGCATGTGGACATACTCTAACTGGGCAAAGCCGAGGTAGCCCCCTTCTGCCATCCCTCCCGCAGTGTGGGGGTTAACATGGCTGCCCAGGGGGGAATCTTGCTTGCCCTGGTCGTCGATGCGGTAGGAGTAGAAGTCGCGAACGTAGCGGGTCAGCCCTTCATCGGTCAGGCGGGGCTTGCCATCTTTGCCCAGGTAGCGCTCTTCGTGGAGGGGAAGCAGGTTGTCCATCAACACATTCACCGAGTCGATGGCGGATACACAGTGACCCTGGCCCATCAGCCAGCTGCGGGTTTCCCCCGTGACGGCGTTGGCTCCCAGATAGCCGACGTAGGCGGGCACCATATTCAGGGAACCGCCGGTGTGACCTTCCGGGTCTGCCTTGAAGTCTTCCCCCCGCAGATCCCGCCCATCTAGATACACGTTGCGGGCATAGACTTCATGCACCACCAGCCACATGCCGGCATTCGCAATGCGATCCAGGGCATAAAGCTGGTGAAAAAACTCGTCTTTCCGGTCTTCTCCATGGTCCAGCCCCAGTCGTTCTGCCAGCTCAAAGACCCGCATCTGGGTCACCAGATCATGGGCAATGACTCCATAGCCTTTCGCCCAGCGGTTGGCGGCGGGGTTGAGATCGCGATACTGGTTAGTCCAGTCAGCGGTCCGGTGAGTTTCGGGAAGCGTTTGTTGAGGCATAAGTTGGAAGCTAAGAGGAGGGAGGAGGGAGGAGATGCTAAGCAATGTTCAAGCCATTTCAGGCAGGTCCCGGAACCGGGCACCCGTTACCTCAATTTCATTCATCCCACAACCTCAGTACGTTCGCTGCCGTTGCGGGGTTGAAAATCTTGACAGTCTTTTGCTTCGGGTCTGAGCGCCATGGTGGGGTTGACGGCGCAGGGAAGATACATGTTGGCCTTGAAGTAATGGCAGTTGGTGCAGGGTAGGGAATGGGTCAGCTTTCTAGCTCTGGAGAGGCTGTTTTCTGCTGCATTTAACTCCCCGTTTTCAACTTTGCGACGGCGCAAATTATGGCGAACGAAATACCAAATGGTAAACAAAAGCAGCAACCCCCCCGAGGCGACGGCGACCTCCTGGGAAGAAAGCCCGGCCCCTTCAGAATTTCTTGGCTGAAAATCCCGAGACTCCACTGAAACGGCATAGCTAGATTGCGGTGAGTTTAGGCCATCGAAATTATTGGTTTGGGTGTGGGGAGTCTGCATGGCTGAAAGAACCTGATTCCTAGATTGACTGCTTCTGAAGTCAGCCTAAAAACTTAGGCCTCAAAGAAACTCTATCCACCGACATAAAGGGAAATTTCCGGTGGGGTAAGTTCTGGCAGGTTGGGGGTATAGGTCAGGTATCTTTGGGAGAATTTTGAAGTTGTCCGATTCTCTCCGGGATGAATACTGTCCATAAAAAAACCTGGGAAAGTTTCCCAGGGAAAAAGCTTCTTTTGCAGCTTTAGCGATAGTCGCCGCTAGGGGTCGTCGTCGGTTGACGATACTGCTCATCAACTTCGGTCTGGCGCTTATTGCCACCCGCCAGACCGAATAGACCGATTAATCCGAGCAGGCCTAACCAGCCCCAATCAAAACCTTCCTCAATGTTGGCAATGTTTTCCGCGGCACTTTCGGCGGCTAACTCAGCCCGTTCAGCGGCGGCAGCAGCCTCTTCTGCAGATCCAGAAGCCGCCTGCTGAGCGTCCTGGGCTGCCGCTTCGGTTGCCTGGGAGGCTTCCTGGGCCGCCTGGCGCAGATCTTCCTGAGCCGCTTCTCCGGCTGCTTCGACTCCCTGGACGGCCTCTGCGCCAGCCCGCTCAAGGGCCTCTTCAGACTCTTCAAAATTCTGTCCGGCAGATTCTTCTGTCTCTATCGCCGGAGCCGGAGTCTGAGCCACACTAGCACCGGAGAAGGCCGGGGTCACAGCTAAGCCCAGAGCCATGGCCGAAGCGCCAGTCAGTTTGTACAGCAATGATGTCTTCATAATTTGTTGTCCTTGATAACGTCTAGTCGAAGAAAGTTGGCTGACCCAGAGGCCTCTGGTAAAGGTTGAGAAGATCCTCTGAAGGTGTTCATCGATTCTTCTCAGGAGGGAGAAATGCGCCGATATCGGGCTTGCACCCCTAAATGAACACCGTAGGCAATCAGCCCCAGGGCCACGATACCCATGAGCCAGGCCCCATAGGGCTGCTGCTGAATGGCCTGGAGGGCACCCTCAGTCGTTCTGGCCTGGCTGGCATCAGAAGCCCGGGCTGCCTGGATGAAAAAATAGCCAATGATAACAGACACAATGCCTTTCGCTGTTAGCCCAAAGCGGGCAATGCGGGTAACCCACTTTTCGGTTCGGGGCTCAATTTCAGCGAGCTTCAGCTTACGGCGAAACTTAGTGGTAGTGGCTCGGTAGAAGCAATAAAAGCCGTAGGCTACAGCACCCACCCCCACGATGCCCACCAGCCACCGACCAAAGGGCTGAGACAGTAATGTCGCGGCGGGAGAACTGCCGGATCCGCCGCCGCTGGGACTGGCAAACACGATGCGAAGCGCAAAAATCGCCAAACTGGCATAGATCAGGCCGCTGATGGCATAGGCGATGCGGCGACCGATTCCCTTTGCTCCTTCGCTGTGGTGTTCCGGGTCCTTAGCCGCCTGCACAAACCGCCAGAGGACATAACCTAAGAGGCCCACCGCCACCAGAAACAGCATCACCTTTCCAAAGGGTTGGGAGGCAATGGTGCGGAAGGCTCCCTTGGTTCCCGTGACCCGACCACCCCAGTTAAAGGCCGCTTGAAAGGCCAGCACCCCAATCAGGATGTACACTACCCCTTTGGCGGCATAGCCGAACCGGGCCAATCGTTCGATCCATTTTTCCGGCTGCTGATTTCTTGGTTGAACTAATTCCTGGGTATCCATGGGATTGCTCTATTTTTTTTACTGATGCCTCTGGGGGAATGAAGCTATACCAATCAGATCCCTGCCATGGATGCCAGACAAATTTTCCTCGGAGCAAACCACAACAACATTTGAGGTACGTCTGCAACTTACGTATATAGAAGCCCTTGCTACATCCTTCTGGCGTCTGAGTTTTTTGTTCGACCAAATCTATCTTTCGATGAACAAAGGATGAACAAAGATTGTAACGACCCTTAACGCGACTGTTACAAAACAAAACTTGGCCTCAGAAATTGATCCTGCCCAGGGGAAATAACGTCCCATGCCTTTCCCTGGCTCAGCCGAAAATTGGCCCAATGGTAGAAGCAAAATCCTTCAACCCTATTTATTCTGTAATTAATGGAGATTTCCTAGGAGTGCTAATCGCAAAAATTGCCCAAGATTTGCACGGTTAGATCTCTTTAATTAGAAGATCATTTTGAAATCTGATTTTTTGTACAGCTGAGTAGGAGACTACCTATGTGGATTATATTTCTGTCTGGCCTGGCCACAGCCCTGAGCCTTCTAGTGGTGGATTTAGTTGTTCCCGGAGTCACAATCGACACCCTCACAGCGGCTGCAATTGCAGCCGCTGCGGTAGGGGTGGTTAATGCTTTTGTAAAGCCATTCCTGCAAGCCCTGACCCTACCCATTAACGTCATCAGCTTCGGGGCTTTTTCCCTGGTGGTCAATGGCCTCTGTCTCTGGGTGGCGTCTCTGGCGGTACCTGGCTTTTACGTTAGCGGTATTCTCGGATTTTTGCTGGGGCCAGTGGTTTTATCCGCCGTTAACACCTTCCTGGGTAGCTATCTCGACAAGAAAGCCCCCGCTTTTATGAAGGATGGCAGCGACCTCACCGTTGATAGTTCCTCCCAATCCTAGCTGCAACCCAGCGTTTTATCGCTGTAGTTGTGATGATTAGGACACCTGGCATCGAGTATTCTGTCTGTCATTCCCGCGGAGGTTGGGAATCCAACCCTTAGGGATCGTTAAATGAATTCCCTGGTTGTGGGAATGACAGTTTCCACCGCCCTGTCCTAACTCCTTAGGCCGTCCTATCTGATGCCCCAAAGAATATGTTTTATGGCAATTTCAATTAAATTCAAGCCTAAATTATTTACGCTGTTTTTTGGGGCATCTACCCTGGCTTTTTTGGGAGGCTATGCTCTGACGGCTTGGGGCCTTGATGCGGGACGCATTACCCGGGTCGGTGGCAGGGCCTCGGTAACCCATTACCCGATTGACCATTTACCCCTACGACCGGTAAAAAGGGCCATGGGTCGCTCTAGTTTTAAGTTTTTTTTTACAAGCTCGGCCTACAGCCTGGTTGAACCTGAAGACGCAAAGCCCATGGTGAGCGTTCCGGCCAGGAAGACTCACTTCAATGCGCCGCAAGAATAATCTTCAAAAGATTTTCAGGGAGGCCCTCACCCGGTCATTCCTGCCCTTGCCAGGTCAGAGGTCTAAAGGGGCAATCCATGCAGTCGCAAAGTATCCATCCTAGATTTCCGTCTGCACGAAAGTCACAGACCAGGCAACTGGAGCTCTAATTTTTAACTCTAATTTCCGCTTCAGTTTACCTGAAGGGAATCTGCAACGTAATCAAAAACTGGTTCAAGTTCTGCCTGAAGAGAGGTGTCATACACCAAACTCAGGGTGATTAAGTCATCCTCATCAAGGATTACTTTTGTATATAAAATAAACCCCTTGGGGTCATAGCCAGAAATGACGTACTGGTCATCTAAAAGTTCTGCGTAGGCGAGTTCAACTCCCAATTGCTCATAAACATATAGCGTATTGTCATATAGCCCCTGCAGAGTTCGGTCTACCCGGTTCTGCCCGTAGACCATCATTTCAATGTCTCCAGAGGCAGATAAAAACCGCTGGCCCTCTTTATTGAAGATAGGGGCCATAGGCAAAAAAAGATTTTTTGGAACGTCAACCCTGTAGCCAAAAAGGTCGTTGGTATAGGTTTCAAACTGAATACCCGCTGGAGGGGTATTTTGCTCCCCCAAGATGGCCTCCAGGGTTTGGCTTAAGGTGACGGCGGGGCTATCCAGAACGGGGCTGGCCTGGGCCAGGTCAGAATAGCTCAAAATACCCAGGGTTATACCGCAGAGAGAAATCCACTTTTTCATTGATTCACAAGCATTCCATCGGGGAAAATGACCCTGAGAGCTTAGCTTTGCCAACTCCAGGGGCTTAAGGCTGAACCAGGGCTATGGTCTTGGACTCAGTCAGCTTAATGTTATATACCACAAACTCAATTTCAGCGATTGTCGCTGGCTAATTGGGCCACTGCCCGCACCAAATTTTCCAGATCAAAGGGCTTCGCCAGGTGACGCTGAAAGCCGCTGTTCAAGGTGCGCTGTCTGTCTTCCTCGCGGGCGTAGGCGGTCAGGGCAATGGCCGGGGTTTGCCCCCCCCGATCAGACGGCTGCTGGCGAACCTGTTCGATCAGGCTGTAGCCATCTGTTTTGGGCATACCCAGATCGCAGATCAGCACATGGGGCCGAAAAACGGGTAATTGGGCTAACACCTCAGCAGCGGTTGCCAGCATCATCACTTCAGCGTCGTGATAGGTGAGGATAGCCGCTAAAATGTTGCGAGCGTCGGCTTCGTCATCTACGGCCATTACTCGAACACCGCTTAGACTGGGAGTTTTGGAGGAAGACACGGCAGCAGCAGTACCAGAGTGGTAAGTCAATACAGGAATTTTAACGGCGAAGGTTGCCCCCTGCCCCTCCCCGGGGCTGTCGGCTGTGATTAAACCGCCGTGGGCCTCCACCAGATAGCGCACAATGGATAATCCCAATCCTAACCCCCCATGCTGGCGGGTAATGGAAACGTCTTCCTGGCGAAAGGACTCAAAAATATGAGGTAAGAAGTCGGGGCTGATGCCCTTGCCGGTGTCCGTGATGGTGATTTGGGCGTATGTGGAGGTGGGTTGAAGTTGAGGGAAATGGATTTGGTGGCGGCGGTGGTGCGGACAGTGTCGAGGGCGGCTGTGACCACGTCGGTCAGGTTAACCGGTTGAGGATTGAGTTTAAGTTTGCCCCGCAGGATGCGGGCGATGTCGAGCAGGTCATCGATCAGTTGGGTTTGCAGTTTGGCGTTGCGTTCGATGGTAGCCAGGGCCCGTTGGGTTTTGGCGGGGTCCATCGGTTTGGTTTGCAGCAGTTTAGACCAGCCCAGGATGGGGTTTAGGGGCGATCTCAACTCATGGGAGAGAATGGCGAGAAATTCGTCCTTAACCCGGTTAGCCCGTTCAGCGGCTTCCCGGGCGGCCTGCTCTTGCTGCAGCAGGCGTTCACGCTGCAGGTCCATGGCTTTGCGATCGCTGATGTCCTTAAACAGCAGGGCCACCTTGCGGCTGGTGCTGCCCCCAGGCGAAAGGCATAGACTTCGAACCAGCGGTTCATCACCTCTGAGCCATTTTCGAAGCGCCTGGGCTCCCCGGTCAGGGCCACCTGGCCGTAGATTTCAAACCAGTGTTCTTCCAGGTCGGGCAGTTTTGCCTTCCGCCTGGTGCAGGCCGGTGTGACGTTCGAAGGCGGGGCTAACGTACAGGACTTTGGGCCCCCGAAAGTCAGTCATCCAGAACACATCCTGGATGGTTTCCGCCAAAACTCGAAATCGGGTTTCGCTGGCCTGTATATCCTGCAGGGCACGCTGCAACTCGGTTTCCTGTTCCTGCCGCTCCAGTTCGCTGCGCTTCAGTTCGGTAATTTCTTCGCAGACGGTGTTAATGCCGATCACCTGCCCCCCCTGCTTGAGGGGCAGAAACTGCTCCCGCTGGGTAATAAGCCTGACGCGAAGGACCGATGTCAGGGTAGACCTGGGGCTAGCGGTCGGATTTTAGATCGGCCTGGGTCGGGTCAAAGTCTTTGGGAAATTGGGTCTCTTCCGGATCATAATCGGCAGATTTGAGCTGGGTACCCACCATCACAGCGGTCCGCAGGTTGGTCCCGATCAGCATGGCCCCCCGCAGGTCAGTGTTGGTCAGGTTGGCCTCATTCAGGTTGCCGTAGCTCAGGTCCACTCCCCGCAGGTTAGCCCCGGTCAGGTTACTGCCGCTGAGGTCAGCGTAGCTGAGGTCGGCTCCCTTCAGGTCAATCCCGCTGAGATCCGCCTCGGCCAGCACCAACCCAACAAAACTGAGCTGACCGGCGGCATAGGCAGCCAGGAGATCGCTGACGGTGGTAATTTCTGAAACAGGGATTGAGGTCGACATAGGCTCCCCATATGCGGCAACACTAGCTTACGGCGTTTGGGCCGTTGCCCAACCATGCTTTAATCTATCGTTGACCTTTGGCGACCTGATGGTTACGCCGCTACCCGTCCCCGAATAGAATCCTGGTGTTCTAAATACCAGGCGTAGGTTTTTTCGATGCCGGTTTTGAGGTTGGTTTTGGCGGTCCAACCGGCGGCCTCCAGGCGGGAAACATCCAGCAGTTTGCGAGGAGTGCCGTCGGGTTTGGTGGTATCAAATACCAGTTCCCCCTCATAACCCACCACCGCTTTCATGGTCAGAGCCAGGTCTTTAATGGAGACTTCCTGCCCGGTGCCGACGTTGACGAACTCTGTTTTCGAATAATTTTGCATCAGGAAAACCAGGGCATCGGCCAGGTCATCCACATACAAAAACTCCCTCAGGGGGGTGCCCGTGCCCCAAACGGTAACGGTAGGGTCGCCGTTCACCTTGGCTTCGTGGAACTTCCGCATCAGGGCTGGCAGCACGTGGGAGTTGGCCAGGTCAAAATTGTCGTTAATGCCGTAGAGGTTGGTGGGCATCGCCGAAATAAAGTCCACCCCGTACTGGCGGCAGTAGTTTTCGCAAAGCTTGAGACCGGCAATTTTAGCGATGGCGTAGGGTTCATTCGTGGGTTCCAGAAAGCCGGTCAGAAGATAGTCTTCTTTCATGGGCTGGGGGCACAGCTTGGGATAAATACAGGAAGATCCCAGAAACAGCAGCTTTTGTACCTGATGACAAAAGGCACTGTGGATCACATTGGCCTCAATCATCAAGTTGTCATAAAGGAATTCGGCCCGATAGGTATTGTTAGCCTGGATGCCACCTACCTTGGCTGCGGCCAGGAAAACATAGTCGGGCTTTTCCTGGACGAAGAATTCCTCCACCGCCGCCTGATTGCGCAGGTCCACCTCCCGACTGGAGCGCAGCAGCAGGTTGTTGTAACCCTTGGCCTCTAAAACCCTGACAATAGCACTACCCACCAGCCCGTTGTGGCCGGCAACATAAACCTTAGCTTGAGTATCCATAGCAGTAAAAAAATTGGCGGCAACAAATAAAAGTTAAACCGAAATGGAACCGAAACCCTCTGATACTGAACTGCAATTTTGCGCGTTAGCTACTCCATACTTCGGGGCCATCATCAGGTTTCCGAAAAAAAATTAGCCAGGGACTAAAGTTTTACCCGAAAGCATAGAGATTTTTTCGGATTTTTACATAATGTTTGGCATTTCTATGGCCACTTCCCTTTCCATGGCGCCCCTGCCCAGGTCCCAGGGAAATCGAAATAACCGCTATCCTAGTAAAGCTGCAAGCTCCCAGAGGGTATGGAACCGATTCACGTTATTGGCGGCGGACTGGCCGGTACAGAGGCCACCTGGCAAATTGCCCGGGCGGGTATACCGGTGGTGCTGCATGAAATGCGTCCGCTCAAGCAGTCACCGGCCCACCACTCTGACCATGTTGCCGAGTTAGTCTGCAGTAACTCCTTTGGCGCCCAGGCCACTGACCGGGCATCGGGGTTGCTCCATGAAGAACTGCGTCAGCTGGGGTCAATAGTTATTGCCAAGGCCAATCAGCACCAGGTGCCCGCCGGGGGGGCGCTGGCCGTGGATCGGGGAGTCTTCAGCCAGGATTTGACCGAAACCCTGGAGCGGCACCCCTTAATAGAACTGCGGCGGGAGGAGGTACTGCGCATTCCCCAGGACGGTGTCGTGGTGCTCACCACCGGTCCCCTCACCGGTGCAGCCCTGTCGGCTGATCTGCAGCAGTTTACCGGGCAGGCTTACATGAGCTTTTTTGATGCTGCCAGTCCCATTGTGGTGGGGGAAACCATCAATCGCGATATCGCCTTCATGGCCTCCCGCTACGATCGGGGAGAAGCCGCCTACCTCAACTGCCCCATGCACCGGAACCAGTACCTCCAGTTCTGGACCGAACTTTGCCAGGCAGAACAGGCGGCCTTGAAAGACTTTGAGCGGGAAACCGCCAAGTTTTTTGAAGCCTGCCTACCCATCGAAGAAATGGCCCGCCGGGGCGAAGACACCATGCGTTATGGCCCCCTCAAGCCGGTGGGGCTGTTTGATGCCCGTTTCGGCGATTTTAAGGACCCCGCCAATAAAGCCAAGAAGCCCTACGCCGTGGTACAACTCCGCCAGGAAGATAAGCAGGGCAACCTCTGGAACATGGTGGGCTTCCAGACCAACCTGCGCTGGGGGGAGCAGAAGCGGGTATTTCGTCTGATTCCCGGTTTAGAAAATGCCGAGTTCGTGCGCATGGGGGTGATGCACCGCAACACCTTTATCAATTCCCCAGAACTGCTGGACCGTGGGCTGCAGTTTAAGGGGCGATCCTCCCTGCTGGCAGCGGGGCAGCTGATCGGTACTGAAGGGTACACCGCCGCCACCGCCGGGGGCTGGTTAGCGGGAACCAATGCGGCCCGGGTAGCCCTCGGGAAACCTCCCCTGGCCTTACCCCCAACGACAATGATAGGAGCCCTGCTCGACTTTATCAGTTCGGCAGAGCCCAAGTATTTTCAACCCATGCCGCCCAACTTTGGCATTCTGCCCGCCCTGCCCGAGAAAATTCGCAATAAGCGGGAACGGTACGGGAAATATCGAGATCGCAGCCTCGCAGATTTGCGGTCATGGGCGACAGAATACGGGATAACTTTACTCCTCCCTGATCATTTGCCGAGCATCGCATAGCGCATCAGGGCAGTATGTCAAAATTCCAGCGCTGAGATCTGCGAGATCTTTACCGATGTTGTAGCGTAGCAACTGGGTAACGCTCGGAGTCTGCCTAAGCCCGTTTAGCTAACCCCCGCCAGGGCCTTCTCAGTGGCTACGAGGGCCTGCTGAACTTCGTCGGCGGTTACAATCAGCGGCGGTACAAACCGCACCACCTGGGGTCCAGCTGGAACTAATAAAAGTCCTTCAGCCATCGCTGCTTTAACCACATCAATAGATTTAAAGGGAGCCTCAGGTTTTAGCACCAGACCGTTGATCAAACCCCAGCCCCTAACTTGCTCCAGCTGGTGGGGATATTGCTGCACCAGTTTTTGGAGGCCGAACCGCAACTGCTCACCCCGCTGTTTAACATTGGCCAGCAGGTTCTCCGTTTCAAGGGTTTCACAAACCGTTAGGGCAACTTTGCACACAAAGGGGTTGCCGCCGAAGGTACTGGCGTGATCTCCCGGTTTAAACACATCACAGAAGGATTTGGATAGCATGGCCCCGATGGGGATGCCGCCTCCCAGTCCTTTAGCCGAGGTGAAAATATCCGGTTCAATGCCTAGGTTCTCATATCCCCACAGAGTACCAGTGCGTCCCATGCCGACCTGCACCTCATCAAGGATCAGCAAAATCCCCTTTTCGTCGCAGAGTTGGCGCACTCGCTGAAAGTAAGCCTGCTCACCGGGACAAACTCCGCCTTCTCCCTGCAGGGGTTCCAGCATGATGGCGGCGACTTGGGGCCGGTCTGCATCCAGAGCCGAGATCGTTTCTTCCAGAGCGACAATATCGTTGTAGGGAACATAGGCAAACCCCGGCATCAGCGGGTCAAAGTTCTGCTGATACTTGGGTTGCCCGGTGGCCGTGATGGTGGCCAGGGTCCGACCGTGGAAACTTGCCGTGGCGGTGAGAATGAGGGGTTGCTGAATGCCCCGTTCAGTATGGGCATACTTCCGGGCCAGTTTGATCGCAGCTTCATTGGCTTCTGCCCCTGAATTACAGAAGAAAGCCCGATCCGCGCAGGAATGAGATACCAACCATTGAGCTAACTGCCCCTGTTCAGGAATGTAATAAAGATTTGATACATGGTGCAGGGTCTGAATCTGCTGGCTGACGACATTCACCATGGCAGGGTGGGCATGGCCCAGGGTGCAGGTTGCGATCCCGGCGACAAAATCTAGATAACGACGCCCCTGGTCATCCCAAACCTGACTTCCCCGCCCCCGGGTTAGGGCTATAGGGAAACGTCCGTAGGTGCTCATCACGGCAGCATCAAACTGCTCAGGGGTAAAGTTCTTACTACCGTTCAGAGAAAAATTAAAAGATCTGAGGGAATTTTGAACCAGGGTCTTGATACTCACAGGCGGGAAGTCTCAATGGCGAACGTTTGAAGGTATCTATTTGAGCATACCGAAACCCTACTGAAAAGCAACCGATATTCCTGGAAGCTGATAACAAACAACACCAGATTGCCCAGGCAAGCCCTGGAACCATGGCAACCCTGTAGTCGTCATACATGGAAAGAGGGATTGAGGGGGTGAGGAGAGATCTGCCTAACGAAGAGCTTTGCGACAGGGAAGTTTCCCAGTATGGGGCTCTCAGAAGGTATCCCGAACTGAGGTTTAGGAGATTCAGCTAAAAGATTCAGCTGAAAAATTAGCAATCTAGATGTTGTTTAAATAACCGTTTGGTCGATGTCGGTCAACGGTTTCAGTAAATATACGAACTGATTTGTCTAATTTCCATTATTTACAATCTTTTGGCGAGATGACTTGCTTTCCCGTCCCGTGCCTTTGTCTCTATATAAAGATGCTTTGTGGAAAATTTAATGCTTTATGTTGCTATTGCAAAGCTCGGGAAAACTATCGTGGTGAAGGAGTTTGAGCCGTTCGGGCGGAACCGGATATGAACGCTTTGGCAATAAAAATACCGTGTTATGCCTTACCCTCGGCATGGGCGGGCTTTATTATCCCTCGGCAGCATACTATAGGAATGTTAATTGCCTGTCTCAGTAGTTACGCCATTGTGACTATAGAATTCACGATTTAGGCTGATATCACGAGCACACGATCCCCCTTTAGCGCAAGCAGTAGCAGGCACTTTAGCCCATGTTCGGCAAACCGAAAACTTGCAGGTAATTACGGGCTAAGGTTTTGGGGCATCACGATGCTCGGCAGGGTTGCATACTGCGAAATTCCTGCCAAGTGTAGACCACGGGGCGGATTTAACGTTTCATGAGAACGCCATGTCAGGTACTTCTACTCGTCAGACAAAAGGCAACACCCTTGTGCTGTTACGCCAGTACCAGGACGAGCCATCCCACGAGATTCGTAATCAGCTGGTTAATTTGAATATTGGTCTGGTCCGGCGGGAAGCCTATCATTGGCTGCAGCAGTCCACCGAAACCTTCGACGACCTAATGCAGGTCGGTAGCTTGGGGTTAATTCGTGCCATCGAGCGGTTTGATTTGAGTAAAGGGTATGCGTTTAGCTCCTTTGCGATTCCCTACATTCGTGGCGAAATTCAACACTACCTGCGGGATAAAAGTGCTTCTATGCGTATTCCCCGTCGCTGGCAGGCGCTGCAGGGGCAGTCGACCCGGGTCATTCGCGAACTGCAGGCAGACCTGGGGCGTTTCCCGAAAGATTCTGAAATTGCCGCCGCCCTGGAAATTTCCGATCAGGAGTGGCAAGACGTTAAGTTATCCAGGCGAAATCGCTCCCTGCTCAGCCTTGATGCACCCATGCAGGACGAGGATAGCTCATCAGCCTCAATGATTGAGCTACTGCCAGACCCGAAATATAAAAGCTTCCAACTGGCTCAGGAAGACCGAATTCGTCTACAACAGGCCCTGCATCAGTTAGAAGGCCGAACCCGGGAAGTGCTTGAATTTGTTTTTCTCTACGACTTGACCCAGAAAGAAACTGCCGAACGGATGGGAATTAGTGCGGTAACCGTATCCCGTCGGGTTAAGCAGGGGCTGAAGCATCTGAAAGCCTTAATGGCCAACACGGAAGATGAAATTGCATAACGACGTTCTGTCCCTGGAGATTTGAGCTATCGTTAAGGGGCATTAGCTGGGAAGCAAGGAGACATTCCCATGGGAGCTGCACTCTTTCTCGTTCTATTTATTTTGGGCTTCCTTTTGGCTACGGCAGGAGGAATTATAGGCCTGGTTGAAGCATTCCGCGTGAATACGGTCTGGGGATTGCTCTACTTGTTTGTGCCGTTTGCAGCCCTCGTGTTCTTCATCAAGTTTTGGGGCCGTAAATGGACCCGCAATGGTTTCCTCATGAGCCTGGCGGGCTTAGCCTCGATACTGGTTTCTGTCCCCTTTTTGGGAGGTTTTATCAACCAGCGGTTTGCCAACTTAGGTTTAGAGCCAGAATTGGAAGAGGGGCCGGTAGAGTCTATTCCCACCGAAGAATTCCCAGTCCCTGAGGAACCTGCCCCAGAACTTGAAGGTGAAGCCCCAGATGGGGAAGAATTTGCCGAGCCCATTGTGCCTGCGGCCCCCCAGCTTGCGGCCATTGCTAGTGCGGAATTAATTCAGTCTACTGATCCGGATGAAAGGCTGCAGCAGATTAACAGCAGTCGACCCGACCCCTTTGCCACCGTGCCCAT
>CAZPYG010000044.1:0-37972 GCA_964590465.1 uncultured bacterium
GGAGTTAACCCAAACTCAGAGCGAACTCGACTAACCTTTATTGCCCTATGGTTCCATCCTAAAATCCTACGGGGGAAGAATGTATCAAGTGACACGGTTTCTTAATGTTTGTGTTTTGAATTGTTAACCTTTTATTAGAGGAAAATTAGTCGATCTCGGTAGTCCTGTTCATCGGCCTGGTTGGAACGATAGGAGCGACTTTCAAGGAGATGTCGCTTTACAAAGCTTCAAGAATTGGGCAAACCCAGAGCTGGTTGAAACGAAGATTGACTTTTCTTTCCGTTTCCATAATTTTCTATAGTTTTACTGCTATTTTGTACGCGCAAACCGATGATTTAAACAGTGCTATCCTCAACCTGCAATTAGGAAGATGGCGACAAGAGTTTTCCTGTGAGAAAAAAGGTTAAGGGATAACTAAACAACTAAACCTTGTCCAAGTCCAGAAATGGAGTTTTGCCTTAGAGAAAACTACAGATCTCGATCTGGACTTGGTATAACCTCCGAATCTCGACACAGATACCCATCCCATCCACAGGTAATCTACGCAAAGAGGTTTTCACCATGGAAATATTTGATTACGTCATTCTTGGATCCGGGCTGGGGGGGCTTTCTGCTGCCGCTGGCTTAAGTCGGCAGGGCTACCGGGTTGCAGTTCTAGAAAAGCACTATCTCCCTGGTGGATGCTGCCACACCTTTGACTATGGCGACTATCGGTTCTGCGCGGATGTTCACTATATTTATCAGTGTGGTCCTGGCCAGACCGTGAACAAATTCTTGAACTACATCGGGCGTAATGTACCCTTCAATTCTCTGGATCCCGATTGTATTGATCGGGTCATTACCCCTGATGTGGACTTTGCCATCCCCCTGGACTGGGAAACGTTCCGGCAGCGGTTGCTGGATGAATTTCCGGATGAGGCGGGTCCCATCAATACCTATTGCGACGAAATTAAGCGACTCCACGAGGAAATCCGTCAACTTGGCCAGGAGGTGAACTGGTATGACCAGAAATGGACCGACTGGCTGAAGCTGCCCAAGTACTTCAACCTGTTCCAAAAACGCACCTGGACCCTGCAGGATCTGTATAACCATGCCGGGCTGTCTGCCAAACTTCAGGATCTGCTGGCGGGTCAAAGCGGAGACTATGCCCTGCCGCCCAGTGAAATCGCCCTGCTGACCCATACCTCCCTGGTGTGGGACTACTCCGAAGGGGCCTACTATCCCAAACATCACTTTAAAGACCTGGTGGAAACCATTGTGGACGCCATCCTTGAGGGGGGCGGCACCGTGCGGTACCAGACGCCGGTTGAGCACATTGAAGTGGTGGACGGCAAAGTACAGGGGGTAACAGCCGGAGGCACCGACTTTATTGCTACTCGGGCCTACATCAGCGACCTCGATCCCAAATTGACGGTCAGCCTCATGCACGGTACGGCCCTCAGCCCTGCCGAACGGCACCGCCTGACGGACTACGAATATTCCGCCAGCGCTTTCAATATCTATCTGGGTCTGGATAGCCGCTTTGAACCCGAGAAATACGGCATCGGTAACTGGAACATCTGGTACTACCCCAAGGGCAACCTGAATCTGTCCTACCAGGAACAGTTGGCCGGAAATCTGGATCATCCCTGGATTTTTCTCTCCTGCCCCACCCTGAAATCTACCGCACCGGGGATGGCTCCTGAAGGTCACCATGTACTTGAAATTGCCACCGTCTGTCCCTACGAGCCCTTCAAGCAGCTCAAGGAAACAGACCTGAGGGCTTACAAGGCCAAAAAGCGGGAGGTCTATCAATCCATCATGACCAGCGTGCGGGACCTGATTCCCGATGTGGACCAGTACGCTCGGATGAAGGTCTACGGTACCCCCACCACCAGTGAACATTACCTGGGCCAACCCCAGGGCAACATCTACGGGGCCAAGCTGGTGCCCCAACAGGTGGGGCTCAACCGACTGGGATATCGCACCGAACTGCCCAACCTCATGCTGGTGGGGGCCAGCGCAGGGTACCCCAGTGTTCCCGGCGTCATCAGCAACGGCATGGATGTAGTGCAACTGCTGACAGGCGAGAATATGCGTCAGAAAACGGTGGCAGTCAATTTAGGAAACACTCCGTCGCCCCTGCGGACAAGAAGTTAGTCAGGAAATTGATAAAAAGGTGAAACGTCTACTAAACAGCGAATATCCTCAAGGGGTGAAGGGCTGTTTGCCACTACCACCAAGGACTACGGAGACCGGACTCAGCATCAAAATTGATCTGGCCTGAGTTCGGGATCAGGTAAGACCGCTGAGATTTCACTACAGCTATCCCCTCCTGGGAGGGGCAGGGGTGGGTCAATCCTGGCATTGAGCCGTTCTATCCGTGGTAAATAGGATATCTGTAGTCGTAGATTTGACCCACCCCACCCTCCGGGCACCCCTCCGAGGAGGGGAAGTTGCTCAGTATGTAGCTATCGGCAGTTATCCCGAACTGAGGTTATCTAAGCAATGGCAATTCAAACCAGTGGGACAGCCGAGACGGCTATCCCAGACAGGCAAGATGCCTGGCCTGCCCTACAAGAATTGGATGTTATTCCATTCTCATTCCTAAAAGGCTTGCCCTATGGCCCAGATGTCGCGTCAGCCCCAGGCGCGATAACCCTGGGAGCATAGATCAGAGACCAGGCTGACACTGTGTCGGGTCCAATTTCTCGAGTGACCTGTTCATCTTCAGATGCGTAGTAGCTCAAAAGCGGCGTCCCTGACGGTGCTGAAGCCAGGATGACGGCAAGTTCGTCACTAATGGGGAAGATATTGTTTTGACCCTTCAGGTAAAACGTTTGTCCGGTAATATCTAGCTTTAACTGATTTACCGCCCAGCAAGCATAGCTTCTGCCATCCCCCTCATAGAGATGAATTGCTAGCTGATCAGCACTCCAGTTGGTGATAATGCCGGAAGACCAATTGTTCCAGCTGTCCTGGCTGTAGTCTCGATCCAGCACCGCCAGATAATCTCCGGCAAAGTCATCGCGCACAATAACGGGTTGTGACCAGGCCACCCCAGATTGTCTGCGCCACTCGTTCTCGTCAACTTCTGGCAGGTCAGGGGGCAGGGACTCCGGCAGCCGCTACACCGACCCCATGGAAGTCTCTGGCAGAGCCGCAACTTCCGTTGGTTCTGCATTTTGATAAATGGTTTGGAAGGCTGCAATCGTGTCAGCTCCAATGGGGCGAGTGGTGTAATTGCTGCCGCCTGCGATCGCAACCCTGAGCCAGACCTGATCAGGCTCTGCGGTCTTCAAAGCCCAGGCGATTTGGTCAGAAATTTCAAAGGCAGAGCGTCTTCCTCGCAGAGTAAATATTTGGTCTCCCACCTTGAGGCTGGCGGCACTGACGGGGAACACCGGATGCTCTGTATCACAGATAAACCCCATGAAGTACACCTGTTCAATGCCGTACCCTACAGCGAACAGGCGATCATGACTCCAAAGGGAAGCAATACCGGGATTCCGTAGATCAGCACCAGGTCCGGTTTCGTAACTGCGGTCAGGTATTGCAACGTAATTGGCCTGGGATTCACGTTGAACCATGACCAATTCAGACCAGGGCAGGTCGTCTTCAAACACCCAGGTGTCTTCCTGCACGATGGGATATCCCGTTGCCGGGTCATCCTGACGGGGTGGATCTTGCTGCTCTCGACGGTTTGTCTCACGCAGTTGCGCTAGCTTCTGCGTATCGAGAGGCAACCGCTCTTGCTGGCCTGAGGGTAAGGCAAAGGCTAGGGTGCCAGTGGCTGTGGTCAGAAGAACGAGGGAAGTGGCTAAGCCTAAAGAAATTGTGTTGGGTCTCACAATGGTGCCCTCCATCGCATGTTTTCTAAACTGCGCTGGAGCTGGAGTTACTGAGACAACGGAGACTAAACCATTTGACTAATGACTGATGGGCGGATTGATGGGCCTTTCTCTCATCAGGGCAATCGCCGCTAGTCGGGCAAAGCAACGAGCCATTCTGCGATTGATTGCCTGAGGCCAGGTAAATGCACATAGATGGATGCGTGTCCGGTGCCTTTTTATACTAGTATGGCCTGGATTAGACAGGCCGGTTTGGCCTATTAAGCAATCGCAACAGAGTGATATAAACTGCCAAAAAGCAAGCTTAATAACTATCCCGGGGCTGTCTTGAATACCGAACTCTAGTTGCAGCCCCCGATTGGTAGGGACAAACGGCCCTTTGCCCCTACGAGATTCTCGGTTCGACTAAGGGTTTCTGCATTCGGATTTTGGACAAAGGCTAGGTTTCAGCAGTTAACGCTAAAAACTTCAGACAACTATACAGGTGGAAGGCCCTGTCCCAGGCAGAGGGCTGTTGCCGGGACAGATCCAGGTAGGGGGCAAACGGAGGCAGCAGATCCATATAGTCGAGGGCGCCCTGGCCAAAACCAGAAAATTCTTTATCTGGAGTCGGCAAATATTGCTGGAATAAAGACTGCATCCCTTTCCAGTAGGTTGAAGCCACCAGATTCACGGAAGGCGTTTGAGGTTGCCCCGGAACCTCGATGCTGTCCCGGTATCTGTAGGTGCGATCGCAAAAGCGCAGAATACATCCCCGCTTTTTGACATGCAAATCTATCACCTGGGCAAAGTCCTGGGTGGTATCTTTGCGTTTTAGCTTCCCCCAGGGAGCCAGGTCTACCACCGACTCAAAAATCGGTAGCTGGGCCATCAGCCATGGCCTCACCTCACCCCAGTCGAGGGCAATGGTGCCTTTTTGCCCGGCGCTATTGAGACAGACAATGTTTAGCTGGGGCGTAAAGGCCAGCACCTGCTGCACCCTGAACGTGGGTACGGCCTTGACCTGATCAATCGTGAGCCAGTGGGCAGGAGCATGGTGCGCCTGTAATTGCTCCCAAAAATATTGAATTTCGCCTGCCGTGCCCACTCGAAACATGCGCCAGTATTGGCTGGGCAGACGCATCCGGGCCGTGTAGAGATCCAGCTGCATCACCTGGGCCAGTCCCTGGGCGGCGGCTTCCCGCTGATCGCCCCCAACGGGGACAAGCACCAAAAACGCCGAACCCTTGACATCACTTCGCTGTTTAGCCGCCTGTATTTCGTGCTCCCGCCGCTGGGCTAGTTGGTCGCGCACCCGCTGCACCCCGTCCCTGGCCTGGCTCAATATCTTCCCGCTGCTTGCTGTTTGCAGGAGGCGGGTGTAGCTGGCCTGGGCTTTCTCCAGATCTTCCTTGGCTTCCCAATAGTTTGCCATCGCCAGCTGCAGCCAGGGATCCTGGGGTTTGGCCTGTTTCCACTGCTGCAGTAACTTGGCCGCTTGATTGAGTTGCCTACTGCTCAACGCAGCAGAGACCTGATCGTACATGGCGAATGGTCCTTATGCTAATGATTTCTCGCTAGCCCAGGAGACTCTCCCCAACCTACCCCATAGCATTGAAGATACCCCAAAATCACAGAAGCCTTAGCTGTTGAGAATCATCTTCAACCTCGGCGACTAAACCATGGTCCGACCAATCTTTGGCCATGGCCAGGTCTGAGGTGTCGATGGGGTTTGCCTCGTCAGCCATGAGGGCCGCCGCCGCGGTTAACAGCGACTCTGAAATGTCGGTTAAATCGGTGCGGTTTTGGATGTAGGTTTCCAGGGCCATCAGGGGGTCCAAAGCATGGTTGGTCCCTAGCTCTGGGAGGCGACTACGGCTGGTGGCGGCGCTAATTTCAGGTTGCAGCGAATAGCTGTGGGCTCGGCTCAGGGCGGTTGCAATCTCCCCCTGGTCCAGGGATTCCAGCTGATCCGAACGCAGCCGGTACAGACAGCGCACCACCGCAGATTCAATGGCAGCTTTGTCGATCTCCTGCACCAGGGCCGCTTGGGGGTTGTCTTCCTGGGTCAAATCCACCCGAATGGTTTTGAAGGGACGTACCGGGAGAGGGCAAAATTCTGCCTCCACCTTTCCCCGAGCCAGGTTGACCCGGACAAAGCCTTTGTCTTCCTGTTCTTCGCTGAAGTCTACCCGCTCAATGCTACCGGGGTAGATCATCAGCGGCTGTTCGCACACAATTTGGTAGCGATGCACATGGCCCAGGGCCACGTAGTCAAAACAATCCCGGGCGAGCATAGCGGCAGGAATGGTGAAACCACGCCCCGCCGCCAGAAATCGCTCTGCCCCAAAAATTGCGGTGTCGACCATGGCGTGGGCGAGCAACACAGTCGGCACGTCGGGATCAAGGCGACGAATTTCTCCCTCCAGGGC
The DNA here is from genome assembly GCA_964590465.1 of uncultured bacterium. GTDB lineage: Bacteria > Cyanobacteriota > Cyanobacteriia > Phormidesmidales > Phormidesmidaceae > CAZPYG01. The sequence goes on from CAZPYG010000044.1 coordinate 6,242, forward strand.
TACCCGCAGCCGATCCAGCAGTAAATCACTGACCTGATGCAGGGTCAACCCCTCCGCTTCGGGGCGGGTCAACAGGGTCGAACGAGTCAGCCAGGGCAGGGTGATCACCTGCACCGACCCCCCTTGGGTCTGGATCAGGTGGGTGGTCAGGGTATCGCCCACAATCACATCCGGAACCCCCAGGGTGCGATAAATGGACAGACTGGCTCCCCCCATTCCCTGGGCATGCTGGTCGTGATTCCCCACCAGCAGTACCACCGGAATGCCCGCTTCCGAAAGGCGACAGAACTGCTTGGCAAAGGCCTGCTGGACAAACGGGGGTGGGGTGGCGTCGGGGAAGGCATCCCCGCCAAACAACACCAGATCCACAGGATCTTCCAGGGCCCGGTCAATGCAGCGGGTCAGGGCGGCAATAAAGTCCTCCAGACGGGTGTTAAGACCGGTTTCAGGATTCATCCGACCGTGGGCAAACCCGCTTCCCATGTGAATGTCGGATAAGTGCAGCAGTTTAATCATGGCGTATGGCACTGGCGGTAACCGCAGTATAGCCATCTATCGCCGAATGGTACTGAATTAAGCTGAAATCAACCCTCGCAAATCGCCAGAAGCCTTGATCTGCCGTAGGGTGGGCATTGCCCATCAACCTTAAATCAGTGACATTCATCTATCGCCCGGGATTCACCCTAGAGAAAATTTCCCTCTCAAAGAACGTCGAAAAAAAAAGGGACAGGCTCAGCCTATCCCCCAAAATCATGACTTACTCTCAGAAACCTGGGTCTACCTCAGGCAGTCCTGCCCGTGGGCTTATGCTTCTTCCGCTTCGACCTCAGCTTCTTTAGCTTCGATGGCCGGTGCTTCGGCTTTTTCGCCCAGGCTAATTTTCACCACTTTGTTGCGAGCCTCAACCACCTTGGGCAGGGTCAGGGTCAAAATACCGTGACTAAAATCAGCTTGAGCTTCGCTGTTTTGCACAGCCTCGGGCAGGTGAATCAGCCGATGGAACTGACCATAGCGGGCATCGTCGTAAAGCACTTTGATGCCCTCGGCCCCCTCGGCAACGACCCGCTGACCGGCAACAGACACCGTATCGGCGGTGACTTGAACCTCTACATCCGCACCGTTAACGCCCGGCAGAAAAGCGGTCAGCACGTACTCATCCCCCTGATCAACCAACCGCATGGCAGGTACCCAATCGGCTTGGGGTGCGGTTTCGGGTACCAGTTCGCCAAAAATATCATTAATCTGACGACGAATGGCGTTCATTTCAGTGAAGGGATCTAAATAGCGACGAACGATCATAGGTGGAACCTCCTAGTCTTTGCTTCTCCGGTAGCGATGAAGCAGGTGTGCTCTCAATCTCTACATTTCCTATCCTGCGCGATTCCCCAAAGTTCCTCCAGTCGAAGGATCCCAACTATTATGGAGGGCTTCTACACCGAACCGACCGAACCCGGAGGGCCGAAACGATATCAACCCTATTCAGAGCGAGTTCCTTGTGGAATTTAGAGTTCTAAGTCACCGTTAACAATAGTTGAAGCAGTTGTTGATTCTGGAGTTGCCCATGGCAGAAGCAGATAAAGACAGGGAACGAGAAATACAGCAGGAGTTGCGCCTGGCCCGAAGATTCACCCTGGCCGATGCCATTGGTCAACAGGCCGGGAATTTTATGAAGGGAGAGTCCCCCGTACCCCGCATGGTGCAGGTTAGAACAGAGATAGTGACCCTGTTGAGGGACTATGTCAGCGATTCCTCCGGGGCTTTGCAGACGGTGCTACAAAACTGGATCGCCGCCGACGAAAGCCGCATTAGCCGCCATCTGAACCATCCGGCCAGTGCCATTCTTGAGGCTCTCCAGGCGATCTTGCAAAGCCCTGACACCCTCTACGAACTGGTTCGCCAGGCCGATGTGAAGTGGGGGGAAATGTATGACGAACGTCCTTACTTTCAGCGCCCGGGCCAAACCGCCCATCCTGAAGATGAGTACACCCATGATTCGGTGCGTCAATCCCTGGAGGACTGCCTGCATCACCTGAGCCAGGACTACCCCTTCGGCACCTCAGAGTAATCTTCCAGTAAGGACATGGGCTGATGGGGGTCAACCAGGGTGGGAATTTCCTCGGAGAAATCAATATCGGCGAAATCTGCAAAGGCAGGGTTTTTGCGAGAATAGCCATTGTTCGAAAGTTGGTCCATACTCAACGAGCAGGCTTCCTGACGCTCTGGGCTGGATGAGTAGCGGCATAGATGCTCAATAAAGTGAAAAACCACCTTAGGGTCTGACCACTGCAGTTCGGCCCGTTGCTTGAGGATGACCAAAGCTTCTTTGTCACTCATAGAGCTGCGCCAACCCTTACTCTGGCGACAAGAAACCCAGGCATTCAGCACTTGAAACACCCGGGCTAGATAGTTGGTCGGAATCGCGCGCAAATGATACTGGCGCAATACGTCGGAGACTTCCTTGAGACCGGCATCTTCAGCCAGTTGAGCGCTTTCGCGGAATAGTACCTCTAAATTCTCAACGATTTGGCTGTGTTCCCGGAACTCTTGCTCTAAATATTGGTCTTCTAGATAGATGGCACCTAAGTTCTTAAAATGTGCAGCTAGAAAGAGCGTTTTTTTATCCCGGTCAGATAATTGAGCGATCGTGCCGTAGGATAAGCATAAATCTGCAAGAAACACCGATTCTTCAAAAAGCCACTTCCGCTTACGCTTGAGTAAACTCCTCAACATTCTGATATAGCTGTGGAAGCTGGGATAGCTCATATTAAATTGCCTCTGTAGACTCTTTGCCCCTGCAAATTAACCCAATATGCCTCTATCTTAGGGTTGAAGATAGATCCGTCTAAAGTTCAGTTAAAGTAGCTTATTTTGTTCGTGAAGTCCCTTCTATACCAACTACTCCAGCTCGAAAACTGAAGCTTTACCTTAAGCAAAACTCCATTTCTGGACTTAGGAGAAGTCCGGGAAAGAAAGTACCCCCGAGTAGGGGCACAGGGCCTGCGCCCTTGGTGAGTGCCTGATAAAGTGGGTAATTTTGTGGCAAGAGATCTCCTTAGACCAGGTTTAAATGAACTGAGAACAGGCCTAAATTTGCGCTCCAATGTAATCCAGACGGTATCTGTCAGCTAAACCACCCCTGATTCAAGGAATCGGTCGTGCCTGAATTCAATCAGGTATGTGCCCCGGTCATGTTCAAACTTCTTTAAATTTGCCCCATTACCGCTGCTGACTTAACACCCATCGAGACATATGCTTACCCTATACCCATTAAGCTGAAATAGGCCAGACCTTTGCATTCTATTAAACAACAAAGCCGTAAACCAGTCCTATGGACGGAACTCTCACGGTTTCATTGGTTACTTGCCAGGGAGTCCCCTGATGTCTTCTGCTTTTTAGTTTTCCAGAGGCAGGTGATCGGCCCAATCTTGCCCGACGCGAATCGTCAGGTCGGAATCCAGGTCCCCTGTGGATTCGGCCATGACCCGGCCAACGCCCAGCACTGATTCCAGAACAGCCGCACTTTCCAGGTCTCCCCGCTGGGCAATGACCTCCGTAGTGCGTTGGGTATCGGGCCAATCTGCGATGACATAAATATTAGAAAAGCCCCGATCGCGGAGATAGTTAGCCACTTCCGCAGCGACCTGATTTTCCCCAGCGGAATTTTGCACCGCGATTCTCAGGTCAGAGACATAAACGGCATTATTGTCGGCGTAGATGCCCACCGCTTCCGCCTGGAAAAAGTCCTGAATAATGGCAGCCGATGCCTCCCAGTTGGGTAACCAGTAGCTGGCAAGATACTCCGTTGAACCGCTAAACCGGCCTGGCAACATCACCATGTGCAGGTCAGATGAATCTAGCTCCAGGGCAAAGTTCGCCAGGGCCAGCATTTCCTCTACAGAAAGGTTCGTGTCCAGGTAACGCTGCACCACCCGCGCCATCTGGGGCAGCTTGGGAATTACCGTCGGGTTAGTCAGTCGCTCCCGCAGGGCCTTCAGCAGCATCTGCTGTCGCTGCACCCGGCCGATGTCGCCACTTTCGTCCTTACGGTAGCGGGCAAACTGCTCTGCCTGGTCTCCATTCAGGGTTTGCCAACCGGGATACAAGTCGATGTAGAGCTTCTGGGTGTGGTCGGTGTACTCCATGCGCTTGGGCACATTGACCTCAATGCCGCCCACCAGATCAACAATTTCCTGAAAGGCTTCGGTGCTGACGCGCACGTAACGGTCTATCTGGATGTTGCCCAGGTTGTAAGCAACGGTTTGGGCCACCAGTTCTGGCCCTCCCTCAACATTGGCCTGGTTAATTTTATCCATGCCGTAGCCGGGAATTTGCACCCGGGTATCCCGGGGAATCGACATGACCTTAACCGAACCATCCTGGGGGTTAATTCTGACCAGCAGCAGGGTGTCAGTTCTGCCGGTGAAAATGTCCTCCGAGTTTTCGTTAGCCCCGGGGACTTCGTCAATGCCCATGACCAGGATATTGACAGGCCGGGTCACCTGATAGCGGAAGCCTGACTGCCAGAGGTCCCCCAGACTAAAGGGGCGGCTGGTTTCCCGGCCAAAAACTTCCGGCAGGGGAATCATCAATGCGGTGCCTGCCCCAATTAGAGCGGAGGTCGCTGCGGTGCCGACAAATATACCACTCCACACCAGAGCGTTAAACACAGTCCGCAGTCGATTTTTAGGAGCACCCCCAGAGGCCGGAGAACGCTTTTGGGACAGCTCAGGAGGACGAATATCGCTGGGGACGATAGCCGAGGGCTTCGCTCCAGGCTGAGGGCTAGGGCTGGTTGCGCCAGGGGTTGACCGATCATCCTCCGCCTGGGGAACCGACTCGCTGCTAGCAGATGGCCGGATATTGGGTTGGTCGGTATCCAGAGACGGCGTAGTCATTGATTTCTGCTCTTCCTCACTCCTCACCCTAAGCTAGGCCCAGCTTAAGCTAATGTCTAGGAAATCGGTAGGGAAACCGGAAAACCAGGCCAGCTTGGACGAAACTTTAATGAAACATTGATTTGTTAATCAATGTTAAGGGAATTATAGCGCCTCGGCCTGGTCTTAAGGCTAGTATCATGACGGCAAATTAGGGAATACCTTCAGTTATGACCACTCTGATTCCAGTCATTTTAGCCGGCGGTAAGGGAGAGAGGTTTTGGCCCGTCAGCCGCCTGAATCGCCCCAAACAATTCCTTTGTTTAGATGGAAGTGGTCGTAGCCTCCTGCAGTCCACCGCGGATCGGCTGCTGAAGTTAACCGATGATTGGAATTCCTTATGGGTGGTAACGGCATCCCATCTGGCGGATGGGGTCAGGGCACAGCTGCCCGAACTGCCGGAAGCGAATCTGCTGGTGGAACCGGTAGGGCGAGATACCGCGCCGGCAGTAGCCTGGGGCACCCTGGAGGTGGCTAAACGCCACGGTGACGATGCCGTAGTCGGGTTTTTTCCCGCCGATCACTGGATTGCCGATGAAGCAAGGTTCCGCCAAACTTTGCAGGCCGCCGCTGATATGGCCAGCTGTCAGGGGACAATCGCCACCCTGGGGATCAAACCTACCTACGCGTCCACGGGCTATGGCTACATCGAACAGGGTGACGATGCCGGCACTTACGATAGCCTCGAGGCCTTCAAGGTGAGCCGTTTTACCGAAAAGCCCGACGCCACCACAGCCCAAACCTTTCTGGACAGTGGTCGATTCAGCTGGAACAGCGGTATGTTCATCTTCCCGGCCCAGGTCATGCTCACGGAACTGAAGACCCATGCCCCGGAAATTATGAAACCGATGATTGAAAAAGGTGTTGACGCCTATCAAGAATTGGACAAACTCAGTATCGACTACGCCGTCATGGAGAAAACCGACCGGGCCTACGTCATGCCCGTTTCCTTTGGTTGGGATGACCTGGGGGATTGGAATGCGGTGGAACGTTTGCTGAAACAGGAAGGCGATAAGAATGTTGAGTTAGCTCCCACCGTGGGGTTGGATACTGAAGGGGTGATCACCTATGCCTCCGATGATGACGAGGTAATTGTGACCATTGGGCTTGAGGATGTGGTGATCGTGCGGGATGGCAACGCTACCCTGGTTGCCCGCAAGGACCGCACCCAGGACATCAAAAAGGCGGTGAAACTCCTGGGGGCAGAAGACCGATTCAAGCACCTGCTGTGATGGTTCACGTTCCTCGGGGGAGCAATAGCGGTGTCCTTAGACCATCAACCTGCTGATCGGCGGTGGCAAAACGCCCCCTTGTTGAGGACTATAAAGAGGAGATCCTAACTCCCCGTCGAATTCTTTTATGGAAGTTTCCATTATCATCCCGACTCTGAATGAGGCGAATTATCTAGGGCGCACCCTGCAGTGTCTGCACCAGCTTCAACCACCACCCGGGGAAATTTTGATCGTAGACGGCGGCAGTACTGATGGCACCGTAGCCATTGCCGAAGACCTGTCCCAACATTGCCCTGTAGATCAGGCCCCAGGGGGTGGGACGGTTCCCATCCGGATACTCCAGGTCGATCAGGCAGGACGGTCCTACCAAATGAATGTAGGGGCAGCCCAGGCCCAGGGAGATATTCTGTGTTTTCTCCACGGAGACACGCTGGTGCCCGATGATGCGATCGCCATCATCCAAAAAACGCTAGCCGACTCTGAAACATCCTGCGGTGGCTTTATCTCCCTCATGGCTGGCCCCTGGCAGACCCGCTGGGGCATTTCCCTGCACAATGCCCTCAAGACCTACTACGCCCCGTTGCTGTTTCGTCCTTACCTGTTCTTTGTCCGGGGGCTACGGCTGCTATTCGGCGATCAGGTGATATTCTGCCGTCGCCATGACTTTCGAGCCTGCGGCGGCTTCGATCCCAAGCAACCGATTATGGAAGAGGCGGACCTGTGTTTGAAGCTCTGCCGTCTGGGACGCATTCGCCAGGTGAATCGGGTGGTGCAGTCATCGGACCGGCGGGTTGCCGCCTGGGGTCCCTGGAAAGCGAACCTGATTTACTTGACCATCGGGATTCTCTGGAGCATAGGGGTTTCGGCCAAAACCCTGAAGCGTTTCTACGCCGAGGTTCGGTAGCGGCTCGGGAAATGATTCGCTCCCCCTTAGAAATGGGAACTTAATCATGTGGGATAGCCGTCTCGGCTGTTCAAATGTTCAAATGCACGCAAGATGCCTGCCCTACAAAACTTGGATGTTATACAAACCTCATTCCTTAGTCTGTTGATTTAGAGCCCAACGGTAAGGTAAATACTGGACCGCCAATGCCTCGGAAACTTCGGGGTATGCCTTCAAATACAGACTAATGTAGGCTGGTACTGAAGCCGCCGTCTGTAAAAAGTCTTTTTCATACCACTTAAAAATTTTGCTGCAGTAGAGGATGCCGCTATCGCGGTCGAACATGACCTTAGCCGGATTGTGGATGAAGTTGTTGGCATCGGTCTCCAACTGGGCTTCCACAATATCCGGCAAATAGGCTTCATTACGCAGCACCGGGCACCCCATAGAAGCGCACACCAGGGCGAAATGAATCCTGGGTTCTTGAAATTCCTGCCTTAAAATACCGTGCTCAATTCCGTCGAGGCTGAGGGAGCGGCTGTTCATTTCAAAAACCGGTCGCCTGAAAAACCGCCAGAACGCCCACCAGTTAGGAACTCCTAAAAACGTCGGGCAAACCGACGGGAGAGGATAAGCCGCCAGTACCTGCTGAATCGTCAGGGCGTTGTACAGGTTAATCAACAGGGCCAACTTGTCTTCCGGGGGCAGCTGCTCCAGGTCTACCGAGCGGAGGGACTTGAGCCAATCCCCTAAGGCCCCCTCTGCTTCCTGCTGCCAGCGGCGATAATCCACCAGACCTTGGTCGTTAACATACTCCTGTAGCAGTTGGTTCCAGGGGGTAAAGTTGAGCATGATGTGCGGCTACCGCAGGCAGCGGGTTGAAAAACATGGCGATTAAGGCACTGACCGGGCCTCTTCGGTCTCTGGCATGGCCCCTGGTGAGGGCCTGGGTGCGTCGGTCTTTTCCTGATGTACCATCGTTGACTACCCAGGAACTGGCCGACCAACTGGCATGGGGTGACGATTTTTCCCCTATTGTGATCGATGTGCGCAAAAATGAAGAATTTACCATCAGCCATTTACCCAATGCTCACCTTGCCAGGGATGTAGCGACGGTGGAAAGCCTGGGGATTGGTCGCGATCAGCCCCTGGTAGTGTACTGCTCCATCGGGTATCGTTCCGCCCGTTTGGTCGAACAACTGCACCAGGCCGGATTTACTGAGGCCAAAAACCTGGAAGGATCCATCTTCCAGTGGGCTAATGAGGGTCGTACTCTCAGGCAGGCAGGCCAGCCGGTGGAAAAGGTACATCCCTACAGCGCCATCTGGGGACTGCTGCTCAAAGACAAGCTGGCTTCTAGGGATCAATGTTACTGAATCAAGCCTGGAGGGCAGTGCGTAGGGCAGATCAGGACTTTGGGCGGTTATTTCAGCTTGTTTCGGCGACAAGCTTCTATGGATGGAGGGACGCCTGGAGAGCGCTAGAATTTCAGCAAGTGGAAGGGAGTTTTAATGCTTCCCAGATAACCTCTTCAAACAGGCTTTGGCATGCCCAATCCATTTCCCGGAGCGAACCCCTATTTAGAACAGGCTGACTACTGGTCTGACTTCCACAACCAGCTGGTGGCAGAAATTGCCCGGGTTTTAATTCCGCAGGTACTCCCCACCTATCAAGTGGTGATGGATAAGTGGGTTTATCAGATTACGGATACAACAGCCATTCTGGTGGGGCGTCCGGATGTCGCTGTGCAACGGCGCAAAGTCGAGGGTCCTGCCGTTGCTACCGTTTCTCAACCTGTGCCTGTACCTGTTCAGGTCAAAATTCCGATGCCGGTGGAGGTTGAACAGGCGTATTTAGAGGTCAAAGATGCAGCCACCCGGGAAGTGATTACCACCCTTGAGGTGCTATCTCCGGCTAATAAGTCAGGGGAGGGACGCACCAAATATGAGGCGAAACGACAGACTATTCTCGGTAGCAAAACCCATCTGGTGGAGATTGATTTGCTCCGGGCAGGGCAGGTTCCCCTATTAGAAATGGAGCAGTTTCAGAGCCATTACAAAATCCTGGTAAGCCGGTCTCAACAGCGTCCCATTGCAGATTTGTATCCTTTCAATCTGCAGGATCTAATCCCGCCATTTCCTGTTCCACTGCGTCAGGGAGAATTGGAACCAGTTATCCGTCTTCAGGACATGGTCAACGATCTGTACGAAAGGTTAGGGTACGACTATTTCTCAATTATCAGGAGGCTCCCCCATCCCCATGGAGCCGGGCGGAAGTTGAAAGTTTCCTTGGCAATTTATCCCCTCCGCGCATAATGACAGACGAAGCCCATCCATAGGGGAACCATCCATGAAAGTGCTGGGAGTTTGGCCAAAGCTGCGGTGGCGAAACACCGGTCAGAGAGCCCCGCGGCAGGAAGCCGGGCCCAAACTCTATAACACCTTTGAAGGGGTCTTTAAGCCTACGCTCCTGACTATCCTCGGGGTGATCATGTACCTGCGGGTGGGATGGGTCGTGGGCAATGCTGGCCTCATGGGGGGCTGGCTGGTGATGCTGGCGGCCATGAGCATTACCCTCAGCACCGGCCTTTCCATTTCGTCCATCGCCACCAATACCCGGATCAAAGCGGGGGGACCCTACGCCATGATGTCCAAGTCCCTGGGAGTGGAAATTGGCAGCAGCGTTGGGGTGCCGCTGTTTTTGTCCCAGGCCCTGGCGGTGGCCATGTACCTCTTCGGTTTCCGGGAAGGCTGGCAGTCTCTGTTCCCGCATCATCCTGCTATTGCTGTGGACTTGCTAGCGTTTGCAGCCGTGTTTACGGTGGCGTACATCAGTGCCGGATTGGCCTTCCGCATTCAGTATCTGGTTATGGCGCTGATTATTTTGTCCCTGGTTTCCATCTTCGCCAGTCCCGTTTTTTTGAACGACCCGCAACCGCTAGTCTGGTGGGGAGATTTTCCCGGTGCCCCAGAAACGGGGTTTACCGGTATCACATTCTGGGGCGTGTTTGCGGTGTTCTTTCCGGCCACCACCGGCATCATGTCAGGGGTCAATATGTCGGGGGAACTGAACAATAGCCGCAAAAGTATTCCCATCGGCACCCTGTCCGCCATCGCAGTGAGCTGTGTGGTGTATCTGGCCCTGGCCTGGTGGGTCGCCAGGGCAGCGAGCCCAGCAGCATTGGTCAACAACTACACCATCATGATTGACCAGGCCCTATGGTCACCGGCCGTGCTGGCAGGGTTGCTGGCGGCCACCTTTTCGGCAGCCCTATCGTCTATGGTGGGGGCACCGCGTATTTTGAATGCCCTGGCCAGGGATAAGAGCATTCCCTACAGTAACCGTTTGGCCAAACTTTCCAGGGATGGCGAACCCCGCCGGGCGCTGCTGGTCAGCGGAGTGATTACCCTGGGGGGCATTTTGATTCGGGATTTGAATGCGATCGCCCCCCTGATTACCATGTTCTTCTTGATTACCTACGCCACCGTAAACCTGGTGGTGCTGGTGGAATCAAGCCTGGGACTGATTAATTTTCGCCCCACCTTCCGCCTCACCCGCTGGGTGCCCCTCTATGGGTTCGTCGGCTGCCTGCTGGCCATGGTGATCATCAACCCGGTGTTTAGCCTGGGAGCCATGGTGGTCGTGCTGGTAATTTACCTGCGCCAGGTGAGGCAGCCCCGAGAACGACGACAGGTGGATGTGCGCAGCGGAATTTTAGCCGCCATTGCCCAGTGGGCCGCCAAAAAAGTCGTGGAATTTGATATTACCAACGTCCGGGCCTGGAAACCCACTATGCTGGTGCCGGTGGAAAACAAATCCCAGCTGTTGGGGGAATTTCGGCTGCTGCTGGATCTCAGCCTGCCGGAGGGCTCCATCAAACTGCTTGGTTTAGCCCATCCCCATCGTCTATCGGCATTGGATGCCCGTTTACAGGATCTGGGCGCAGCCTTTCGCCGCCGTGGGGTGTTCACCACCTACTCTGTGGTGTCCGTGCAGGAAGAGTCAAACATCTATGCCGAGACCCACGGTACTTTAGGCGGGCTACAGGCTTTACAGAGTGACTTTTTCCGTCCCAATGTGCTGTTTTTGCGGATGCCAGACCATCGGGAAGAGTGGGACGCCATGCTCACGGTGTTTGCAGAAGCGGTGCGGTTAAACGTCGGTGTTACCCTGTTTGGTCGTCATCCCGCGGCGGGATTGGGCCGGGCGGAAGTGGTTAATCTCTGGATTACTCCCCAGCTAGACGATGCCCCCATGCCAGAACGCCTGCATAAAGGCAGCATCAACCTGGCTATTTTGATGGCCATCCGTCTGTTTCGCGCCTGGCGAGGCACTCTGAACCTGATTTCCGTAGTCCCGGATGAGGTACAGATTGAAGTGGCCCGACAATACATCAATACCCTACAGGATTGGTGCCGCATTCCCGGTCCGACCAACGTGCTGGTCATGGTGGGCAGCTTTGAAGAATGTATGGTGAGCGCACCCCAGTCAGACATGGATATTTTGGGCCTGCAGTCCACTCCCGATTACGACTTTGTCCACCGCATGATTCAGCTCACCGGCTCCTCCTGCCTGTTTGTGCGAGATTCCGGCAGCGAAAGCGCCCTGGCCTAGGGAGCAGGCCCCAGGAAATCCAGACTTGGGTGAGGGGAAACGAACGTTGACCCGGCAGAGCAGTATTGTTGTCGGTGATGCCCTCCTCACCCTCTACCGTGGCTACTTCAAAGCCTCCGCCTTCTGTTCTTCAGGCAACAGTACCAGGGTCGAGGCGGATTTTTCCCGGGCATGGCGCAGGGCCACCAACGCCTCCTTAAACACCACTGCGGCCGGCACTGCCACGATTACGCCCAACAGTCCCCCGACTCTGGCCCCCGACAAAATTGCAATAAACACCCAAAAGGGATTTAGACCGGTCACACTGCCCAGTACCCGGGGAGCAACGCCATTTTCCACCAGCTGCTGAATCACCACCGAACCAATCACCATGGGAATGGCAATTTTGATATCCCTCAACGCCACCAGCAGGGTAACCACGGCGACCCCCACGGTGCCCCCAAAGGGAACCAGGGCTAAGATACCCACCGTTAAACCAAACAAAGACCCAAAGGGAACCTTCAGCAGGGTAAACCAGATGGTCAGGGCCGTCCCAAACCCGGCCGCGACGATGAACTGCCCCAAAAAATAATTCCGAAAGCTGTCCCGCAGGGTTTCGGAGAAGGGCATGCGCAACTGCCCGGGCAGCAAACTCACCACCCCGGCCCAGACCTCCTCCCCATGCTGCAGGAGATAAAAGGTCAGGACAATGGTCAGCACTACATCCAGCAGCTTATTGGCGGTAAATACCGCCACATTAATGGTCAGGTTGAGGGCTTCCCCCGCAATGGATTGAATTTCCTGTTTCAGACGGTCATTAATCTGGCTGATGATGCCATCCAGATTTACGGGCCAGCCCCACTCCTGAAATTTGCCGTCCAGCATGAGCAGCTGAATCCGGCCAGAGTCAAACCACTCCGGCAGCTTCGACACCAGCTGGCTGCCCTGGTCAATCACAAACGGCACTACGGTAATCCCCAGCGTGGTAAACCCCAGTAATGCTAACAGCAACACCAGAATGGCCGCCTGTCCCCGCTTCAGCCCAGTCTTTTCCAACCGGGCCATGGGATAACTCAGCAAAAAGGCCAGCAGGGCCGCAATCAGCACCGTTACGAGAATCGAGCGAAAGTACTGAAATATATTCGACAAGGCCCATACGTTCAGCACCAGCAGGGGGGTGGCCAGCAGCACTAAAAAGGATTGAGACACCGGATTAAGACTGTCCCACCACCGAGCAAGCCAACTTTTAGCCGTAGGATCACGAGACTGGATCATAGTGGTTGATGCGGGTAACTGGAAGGTAGGGTCATGGTCATGGCTCGATCCAGATTGAGGCCAGAACCTCAGCTGGACCTAAACATCGCTTCAGCCCTGATATGGGGCCAATTGCTTACGTCTAGGGTAAGCCAAATCAGATAAAAACTTGGTGTATCCGCAGCTATATTCTGTTGGTTGGGAGCCATCCATTTCCTCCTTTCAGCGGTTCTTCCTACCCCTGCGGAGCCCAAACCGGCTAATGTCGGCTTAATATAGAGCAGCGGTTTATGAGCCGGAGATGGAGTTCGGTTCCCAGAATTTGCCAAATCCCTTAAAACTGCAAACAATGGAAAGCGTTTTCAGTCAGTGTTAATCTCACTGGCATTTAGCGTGCGTTTTACCCTTTAGGCAGAAACAACTCGATGCTAGCTACTCCCACCAGTCAGCCATCTAGTATTCGCCTCAAGCAGGTGCATCCTCAAAAGGTTGTGGTCATCGGCGATAGCCTGGTGTATGGATACGGTGATCCAGAGGGGGGAGGCTGGGTAGAGCGTCTGCGTCGGCTGAATCTGGAACCGGGCAAAGGCGGCGCGGTGTTTTACAACCTGGGCGTGCGGGGGGATGGAGTCTGTCAGGTCACCCAACGGCTGGACCATGAATTTAAGCATCGAGGAGAAATCCGCAACCGGTTACCGGACCTGCTTGTACTTTCCGTGGGGGTAAATGACTCAGCCCGGGTCGGTAACGCCTTTGGTCGCAACTATACTGAATTCGACAAATTTCAGGAATCGCTGATGGCATTGCTTGACCAGGCCAGACAACTCTGCCCGGTTCTATTTGTAGGCATGCCCCCGGTAAATGAGGCCGCCATGCCCTTCATGGAAATTCTTCACTATTCCCACAGTGAGCAGTGGCGCTACCGCGAAGCAACTCGCCAGGCCTGCGTTAGCCATAACATTCCCTATCTCGATGTACTGGAGCTATGGCTGGGGCGGGGGAAAGCCTGGTGGCAGGCTCGGATTTCAGTGGATGGCCTGCATCCTAACCCCCTGGGGTATCAGTCGTTGTTGCAAGATATTTTGACCTGGGATGCCTTCCAGGTGGCGGTTGATTTGGCTCGACCAGATCACCTATAGCCGGGCCATTCTTCTAACTTGGGCGAACTCCTGTCAAACGCTGCCCCCAGCCCAGATGGCCGGTCAGTCCCCCCAAAAGACCAGAGCTCTCAACAAACAGAATAAACAACGATTGTGGTCAAACTGATTCGGGCTCAGCCAGAGCAATCCAATCACCTCCAACGCCTTGCCCGGCGGTCCAAACAACATTGGGGCTACGGCCAGAATTACATGCGGCTATGGAACCATGACCAAACCATTACTGCTGACTTTATCGCCCAAAATCCCGTCTACTGCGCCATGGATGGAAAAAGCGTAGCAGGCTTTTATGCCCTCGAATTGAGCCCAGAAATTTGCGAACTGAAGCATTTATGGGTTTGTCCCAGTTATATTGGCCAGGGCATCGGCAAACGGCTACTCACCCATTTGGTGGATTTGCTTGCAGAGGTCGGGGTCACCCCCTGTAAGATTGTGGCGGAACCCCATGCCGAGGGCTTCTATGCCCGCATGGGCGCGGTCAGGATGGGGCAGAAATTTATGCCCGCTCTAGACCAGAAACTGCCCATTATGCGGTTAGATATTTCCTGCCTTGTCCGAAAAGACGCTAAGTTACAACTCTAGGGTTAGCCACCCATCTTTCCAATTTCGGACTGGGCGATTATGACCAGCACAGCATTTTCCCTTTAAATCATGGAAGCGGTGGATTTAAAACTCACCATTCCGGTTCCCTTTTACTGGGGTTCCAATGTTCTGGCGGTGCTGCTGTTAGTGTCTTCAATTTCTGGTTTAACCCTTGGACCTCGGGGATTTTATGCCCCCGACCCGGGCCTCCTGCCTCAAATTTTAGGTCACGACCTCATTACTTTAATTATAGGGGTCCCTTCCCTGTTGGGATGCGTCAAGCTCAGTCAAAAAGGCTCTTTAAGGGGAACGCTGCTGTGGACGGGGTGGCTATTTTACTTTGCCTATGCCTACTACTTCTATGGGGTTGAGGTTCGCTTCAACGCTCTATTTTTGGCCTATATCGCCATTGTCGCGATCAGCCTCTACAGTGTGCTGGGATTATTATTTACCCTGCAGGCCTTTGACCTTGGCAGTCGCCTGTCTCAACGCACGCCAAGGCGGGCAATTGGTTTATTTTTTCTGTTCATAGCCGGAGTCTTTACTTGCCTGTGGGTTGGCCTGCTTCTGTCTCGGCTGTTGACCGCCACCGCCCTCAGCCCGATGGAACGTCAGATCATGAGTTTGAATGGGATAGTCCTGATACCGCTGCTGGTAATGGGTGGATGGCTACTCCTGCAGCGCCGTCCCTGGGGGTATCTACTGGCAGGAACTTTACTGACTCAGCTGGCTGCCCTAGGCTTCACGCGCCTCGTCAGCACGGGCCTGCTGGTGATCTGGCAGCAGCCCGTGGATGGCCTCCAAACGCTGCTTTTTGCCACGGTCATGGTAGGTGCCCTGATGGGCCTGGTGGCTTACCTGGACGGCATTATGACCCCGGTTCCCGGGCCGTCGGACCAGATCCACTCAACGTAATCAGCATCCTGGGTGAGTCTCCACAGCTCAATTCTCCCTATAATAAAGGTTTGTAAATTGGTGCTGTTCTAACTATTGCCATGTCATCCGACGCTAACCGTCCTGGTCAAAGTGCCTCCAGCCTTGAGGAAATCCGTGCGGCCCGCCTGCAAAAAATCGAAGATCTCAAACAATTGGGCTTGAATCCCTTTGCCTATCGGTGGAATGTGACCCACCGGGCTGGGGATCTGCAGGAAAAATACGCTGACCTGGAAGCTGGGGCAGAAGTTAACCAGGAGGTCTCCCTGGCGGGTCGGATCATTGCCCGGCGGGTCTTCGGTAAGCTGGCTTTCTTTAGCCTGCAGGATGGCACAGGTACCATTCAGCTCTATCTCGAGAAAAAAGAAATTCAGGCGGCCATGGCCGATGGGGATGAGCAGGCCTTCAACCACCTGAAGCAGCTTACCGACGTGGGCGATATTCTGGGCGTACAGGGCACCATCAAGCGCACGGAGAAAGGGGAGCTTTCAGTTAAGGTGCGGGAGTATGCCATCCTCACCAAGTCTCTGCTGCCCTTGCCCGACAAATGGCATGGCCTGACCGATGTGGCCAAGCGCTACCGCCAGCGCTATGTGGATTTGATCGTCAATCCCACTGTGCGGGACACCTTTCGCAAGCGGGCCTTAATTACCTCCGGCATTCGTCGGTACCTGGAAGACCGGGGCTTTTTGGAAATTGAAACGCCGGTCCTGCAGTCCGAGGCTGGTGGGGCCGAGGCGCGGCCCTTCACCACCTTCCACAACACCCTGGAAATGGATCTCTACCTTCGCATCGCCACGGAACTGCACCTGAAGCGTCTGGTGGTGGGCGGCTTTGAAAAGGTGTTTGAAATTGGCCGGATTTTTCGGAACGAGGGGGTGTCTACCCGGCATAATCCGGAGTTCACCAGCGTGGAATTTTACCAGGCCTACGCCGACTACCACGACTTTATGGACCTGACAGAAGACATGGTCACCACCCTGGCCCAGGATATTTTGGGAACATTACATATCACCTACCAGGGCGAAACCATCGACCTCACTCCCCCCTGGAAACGAGTCACCATGCACGACCTGGTGCGGGAGCACACCGGGCTCAATTTCCACGAATTTTCTACCCTGGATGAGGCCAAAGCTGGGGTCAAAGACCTGCAGCTCCACGGGGTGGATGACTGCAATTCCATCGGCAAATTACTGAACGAAGTGTTCGAGCAAAAGATTGAGGACGCTCTGATTCAGCCCACCTTCCTGATCGATCATCCGGTAGAAATTTCGCCCTTGTCGAAACCCCACCGCAGTAAGCCAGGGGTGGTGGAACGGTTTGAACTGTTTATTGCAGGGCGGGAAACAGCCAATGGTTTCTCCGAGTTAACCGACCCCATCGACCAGCGCCAGCGATTTGAGCTGCAGGCGGCCCGTAAAGCGGCCGGTGACCTGGAAGCCCAGGGGGTTGATGAAGACTTTCTCACCGCCCTGGAGCATGGCATGCCTCCCACCTGTGGAGAGGGCATTGGCATTGATCGGCTGGTCATGCTGCTAACCGACAGCCCCAGCATTCGCGACGTGATTGCTTTCCCCCTCCTCAAGCCGGAGAAGGGAGAACCGGAAGGGGAAACGTCTTAACTTTACTGTCCTTCCGTCAAGGCCTTGAGCCGCATGTAGGCCTGTTCTGGGGTGAGGGGTTCGTGCTCCTCATCGGGAATATAAAACTGGCTGCTGTCAGCGAAGTGTCGCACCACAAAGCTGGGGATGAGTCCCTGCTGCAGGGCCTGTTTTCCCAGGTCCTCAGCCGCAGTGATCAGGCTTTGCTCGTCAGTAAACCCATGGTTTGGCATCATCCTGTCTCCTCAAACCGGCGCTTTGCCATAGAGCCCCATCAGTTCTGCTGAGGTCAGGGTATGGTCTTGCATGGCTTGCAGAACGGTGGCTTCCTGGGCACCTGGAGCTATTTCTAGGGTGGTGTCGAGGGCGTAGAGCTTGAAAAAGTACCGATGGGTTCCTTTAGGGGGACAGGGACCCCCAAAACCAATCTGGCCAAAGTCATTTTTGCCCTGGTAAATACCCCTGGGCAACTTCTCTTGCCTGGGTACTCCAGCCTGCAGTTGGCGTTGGTCAGCCGGCAAGTTGTATAGAACCCAGTGGGTAAAAACGCCGCTGGGGGCGTCTCGATCCCGCACGATTAGGGTAAAGCTGCTGGTGTTAGCAGGGGGATCGGCCCAGGTAAGTGGCGGCGAAACATCGTCACCATCACAGGTGTACTTGTAGGGAATAGAAGTTCCAGTCAAAAATTCGGGACTATACAGGTGCATAAACTCGGTCAATACATTTCACAATCACAGTTTGGCCTTTGCAGAAGTCTGCAGACCCACAACTGCTAGATTACGATTTTCGACAGAGACCGACCTCCGGCAAGCGGAGCAAATCGGTCTGCTAAAAAGTTCAGCCTTTAGTTATACCGGCTCTCTGGGTAGCTGCCCCAGGGTCTGCCACCGGGATTCCCTGTCGATGGTTTCAAGGGTGGCCGGTGTTGCACGCCCCCTGGGTTATGGCTGGCCAAATATATCGCCGACGAGTTGCACGGCCCGGGCTACTCCGTTGTCCTGACGAATTTGCCGACCAACTTTCGTCGCTTGGGCCTGCAGCCCCTCGTCGTTGACCGCTTGATTAATCAGGTCGGCCAGCCTCTCTACCGTTAGGGTTGGTCGGGATACCGCTGCTGGACTCACCCCCAATTTGGCGGTTCGATATCCCCAGAAGGGCTGGTCTGCAAAGAAAGGAATCACCAGTTGGGGAACACCTGCCCGGAAAGCCGCCCCTGTGGTCCCGGCACCTCCGTGGTGAACCACACAGGCCACCCGGGGAAACAGCCAGTCATGGGGAATGTCGTTGATCTGCAGAATTTGATCGCCCAAATCAGCCGCTGGGAATTGGGCCCAACCCGACAGCAAAAGGCCTCGGTGATGGGTCCGCTTCAAAGCTTGCAGGGCAAGCTCCACCAGATCCCTGGCTTCTTCCCCTGCCATGCTGCCGAAGCCGATATAAACCGGGGCCGGACCAGATTCTAAAAAGTCCAATAGCTCCGGCGGCGGCACAAAGTCTTGCGCCTGATCCAAATACCAGTACCCCGTAATGTGGAGCCGCTTGGGCCAATCACTGGGTCGCGAAACCACCGTCGGGCTGAAGCCATAGAGACAGGTAATATGTTGCTCTTGCTGGCGCATATGCCAATTTTTCCAGGGGGGAATCGGCTTCAGCCCGAGGACGGTTTGGCGCCCCTGGGCCAGGGGTCGGCGCAGGAGTTGCCAGTATAGGTTGCCCATGAAGCTGTACGTAGCACGGTTGTAGAGCCCCCCCAGAACTTCCCGTTGGGGTGGCGTTGAAATATTCGGAAAAGCCCAGGTCGGGCTTAGGGGTTGCATACAGGCTCCAGCCATGGGAATGTGCAGCTTTTCGGCAATGTCCATGGCCCAAAGCACCATGTTATTGGTCAGCAGGAGATCGGCGTCCTGGCAGGCCTCTAGGGTGTCCTTCACTCCGGCAACAATAAAGGGTTCCAGCAGTTCAGCAAAGCGTCGGATGTATTGCAAGGGGTTGCCTGCCGTCTTCAAGGCTGCCTGCCCTGCCTCTGACTTGAGGATTTCTTGGGGGTTGGTGTGGAGGGGGGCAAAATCCAACCCATGGGAGCGAATCCACGACTTGAAAGGAGTATGGGTCACCAACTTGACGTCATATCCTGCCCGTTGAAGCCCCACGCCGAGGGCAAGGTGAGGCTGCACGTCCCCACGGGTACCAGCAGTGACCAAGGCAATTTTCATAGGATTCCTATCCTTCCAGGTAATGCAGATCGTGTCAGCATTGTTCAATTTTGATTGAATTCGGTCATTGCCCTGGGTAGCGGCCATAACAAATTGCCGGTTCGCCGCAATGCCCTAATGCTTAAAGGGTTCCTGGCACTCTGAAATCTGGTGTTTTGATCTGGGGATGGTAGGCCAAAAGCTGCTGAATTCGTTTGGTCAGGACATCTTTTGGCCAGGCATCTGCAGTGGCCTGGCGGGATTGCTGAATCGCCGACTGGGCCAGATTAGTTCCCCGCTGGGAGTCTTGGGCGAACACCTGGCAGGCTTGCCGAACCTCTGCGCGAGGGATGTCACACATGTTCCAGAGTCGCCCCACCATGGCGGGGGGATCGGCAATCAGGTCTTCGTAGCGCATGGCGGCATTAACAATGCCCGCGCCATAGAGGGCCATATAGCGATCCATCACCGACAACCAGGCAATGGTGTAAACATCCACCGCTGGGTGATCGGTGCTCTCCATCTGAGGGGCATAAAGGGGCAAGAGGTGAACAAACCGCTGGTAGAAAGACAGGTTTTCTCGCAAACTGGGCAACAGGGCATTTAGGAAACCGAACGCTTGCAGAGCGGATTGCACATAATCTTCACCATGGCGGTAAAGGAAAAAAGCCCAGCCGTCGGGAGTAGCTTGGTGGATCAAATCGGCCAGTTCGATGCCAAAACTGCGCAACTTAATTAAGGTATGGGTCGCTTCTGGTTTCAGGGCAGGACGACAGAGCCAGCGCAGGCTGCTTTGAATCAGGGCAAGGATATCGGCATCTCCGCTACCATCAGGATTGCGAGCAGCGACCAACTGGGAAAAAACATCCGGTTCGGAGAGGCTAAGGCAAGTTTCCACCTGATGAAAAACCTGGCTCAGCAGGGTAGAGCCGCAGCGACCCACCGAGTAAAGGAACATCACATACCCAGGCAGCGGTAGTTGGGCGGCCAATCGTCCAAATTCATCAAAGGGCATGGTCATGAGCCGCTCGGCCTGCTGGTACTGCGCCAGGTAGTAGAAAGGGGCAGCGGTCAGATCTAAACCTGCAGGGGCCTCAGTGAAAATCGCCTGCTGGTTAGCGAAATCTAAACAGTAGAGGGTCACCCGGGAATTCTCAATCAGGGAAACCGCAGCAATTTCGTCCCCCGGCACAGACTCAAAATCAGTAGGGGCGGCCACAGTGTTCGCTGGGGAGCGGGTTTTCCGGGTAATGTTTAAAATCCGGGTAATGGGGGTCATTTAACCTGCCAGGGACGAAAAGGAGGTCGGGTTAGCTGAATTGAAGAATGCCCGATGCTACCATAGCGGCTTCTGATTTGCGATCGCAATTTTTCTCCATGCGCATTACCATTCTGGCCATTGGCAGTCGTGGCGACGTTCAACCCTATCTCGCTCTAGGCCTGGGTTTGCGGCGAGCCGGCCACGACGTATGTTTAGCCACCCACAGCCTGTTTCAACCCATGGCCGAGCAATATGGGTTGACCTTTGCGCCCCTGGAACCAAGCCCCCGCGAGTTCATGAACCGGTTCAATACCATAGCCACGGGGAAACGTTCCGGAATAGCCAGAAAGTTGCTGTTCTGGCAGTTATTTGCCACTGACCTGGCTGATCGTACAGATCAGTTTCTGGAATGCTGCCAATCTGCCGACGGGATTGTGTTTTCCCAATTGGCGTTTCCTGGCATTCATTTATCCGAGGCCTTACAGATTCCTGGCATTGCCGCCTACACAAACCCCATCCTGCCAACGGTGAAGTTTGCCCATCCGCTGTTTGCCGGAAACCACGATTTGGGAGGGCTGTATAACTGGCTATCCTACAGCGTTGAAGCGCAATTTCGCTGGCAGCCCGTACGCCCCATACTCAATCGTTGGCGGCAAAAACGATTGGGTCTTCTGCCCCGGCCGTTCTGGGCTGAGGCGGCTTTGCCGGTTCCTACCCTGGTAGGCTGCAGCCCTGCGGTCGTTCCCCAACCGGTAGACTGGCCAGATAATGCTCACCTGACGGGCTACTGGTTTCTAGACCGACCGGCGGATTGGCAACCCTCGCCCGCCCTGGTGAATTTTCTGCAATCAGGAGATCCCCCGATTTATATTGGCTTTGGCAGCATGATC
Organism: uncultured bacterium; assembly: GCA_964590465.1. Taxonomy (GTDB): domain Bacteria; phylum Cyanobacteriota; class Cyanobacteriia; order Phormidesmidales; family Phormidesmidaceae; genus CAZPYG01. The sequence continues at coordinate 27,754 of CAZPYG010000044.1, forward strand.
GACGGCAATCCTCAGGGCTTGCAAACCCTGATTGTTGAAGCCCTGCAACACACAGGACGGCGAGGAATTGTGGTCTCTGGGTGGAGTCAGTTGAGCCCACAAGATTGGCCTGAGAATATTCTTCATTTACCCGCTGTTCCCCACGATTGGCTGTTTCCCCAAGTAGCCGCAGTGGTTCATCATGGCGGGGCTGGAACCACCGCCGCAGGACTGCGTGCCGGGGTACCGACGGTGGTCGTTCCCTTTGGGGGTGATCAACCCTTTTGGGGGCAGCGGGTGTTCCAGACGGGAGCAGGCCCCGAGCCCATACGACGGCGGCAACTCACGGCCGGTCGGCTGGCGGCAGCCATCGACATTGCCACCCAGCGTCCTGGAATTTCCACGCGGGCTCAGGCCATTGGACGTCAGCTTCGGGCTGAAGACGGCCTGGCCAGAGCCGTCCAATTCATTGAAACCTACGTAAATTCTCCTTGAGAAGTCTGTGGCAGGATGGTAGGTGGACCAGATATGACCTATCCTTAACGCTATGACCATCACTCCGGCGACAATTGTAGAGGCAGGCAGCCCGACCCACCGGTCTCCCCTAGAACGGCCCATCAGCATTGCGCCGATGATGGATCGCACCGACCGCCACTATCGCTATTTCATGCGGCAAATTACCCAGCATACGCTGCTTTATACAGAAATGGTGACAGCCCAGGCCATTACCTACGGGGATCGAAACCATCTGCTGGGGTTCACCCCAGACGAAAGTCCTTTAGTCCTGCAGGTGGGAGGCGATGATCCGAAAGCGCTGGCGGACTGTGCCCGCATTGCGGCGGATTTTGGCTATGACGGCATCAACTTAAATGTGGGCTGCCCCAGCGACCGGGTGCAGAGTGGCAATTTCGGAGCCTGCCTGATGGCCCAACCGGCCCTGGTGGCCGACTGCGTTGCAGGGATGATGGCCGCCAGTTCGCTCCCCGTTAGCGTCAAGCACCGCATCGGCGTGGATGAACTGGATCGCTATGAAGACATGGCCAACTTTGTAGAAGTGGTTTCCCAGACCAGGTGCCGCCACTTCACCGTCCATGCCCGCAAAGCCTGGCTCCAGGGGCTGAGTCCTAAAGACAACCGCACCATTCCCCCCCTGCGCTATGGGGATGTGCATCGGCTGAAAACCGACTTCCCCCATTTGTGGATTGAAATCAACGGTGGCTTTAAAACCCTCGCCCAGATCAGCCAGCAGTTCCCCCATGTAGACGCCGTCATGATTGGACGTGCCGCCTACGATAACCCCTATCTGTTTTCCGAAGTTGATCGGTTGTTTTTTAAGGACGGTCTGCCGCCTCGTTCCCGTCAGGCAGTGGCAGGAGCGATGCTGCCCTACATCGACCACTGGACCAGTAGAGGCCTCAAACTCAACAAAATCACCCGCCATATGCTGATGCTGTTTGCCGGCCAGCCCGGCAGCCGACGGTGGAAGCAGGTGTTAACCGAGGACTCCTGTAAGCCGGCGGCTGGAGTAGAGGTGGTGCAGCAAGCCCTGACCGCGATCTGTGAACTTCAGGCGGTTGCATATCATGACTGATCGGTTCTCCCGATCGGTTTTCTTACCAGAAGAACGCTTGAAGGAGAATAGTGTTAGAGCCTATATTAAGAGCAGAACTACAGCTCTCAGCATATTCCTGCAGCTGTCTTGCTATTTGTCAAAACTATCTTGTTTAAAGGAACAGCCATGACACAACAATTGAAACGTTGGGAATCTCCCCGACGCAAAGGTCGAAACGACAAAGGCCGAGGCGGTGCTGCCCGGCAAAGACAATTGGCCAAGCGCCATCAAACCCTGCGTAAACGCCTGAAAACCCAGAACCCAGCCCAGGATTGGAAAACTCGCGATAATGAAAGAGGAGAGCCAGCGCTCTCCTCTTTTTTGTTGTGTCCCTTAAACCACCCCTAATGCCAGAAGGTCCAGAAATTCGCCGCGCTGCGGATAAACTCCATCGAGCCATTGGCAATCAGGTTGCGACCCAAATATTTTTTGCGTTTGAACATCTCAAAGCATTTCAAGACCAGCTCACCGGCTGTAGGGTGCAGACCATTCGGCCCTATGGCAAGGCCATTGTTACTTACTTCGACAACGGCTTAGGGGTTTACAGCCACAACCAGCTCTACGGCCAATGGATTACCTGCAAACCTGACGTCGTTCCAGACACCAATCGCCAGCTGCGCTTCGCCATCCATACCGACAAAACATGGGCTTTACTCTACAGTGCCTCGGACATAGAGATCCTGGACCAGGCGGAGGTTCCTCACCATCCCTATATCGCCAAGCTCGGTCCCGAGGTGTTAGACCCGGATGTCGGCGCGGAGCAAATTCGAGCCAGAACCTGTGATCCAAAATTCCGGCGACGTCAGTTTGCCTCCCTGCTGTTGGACCAGAGCTTTCTCAGCGGCATCGGCAACTATCTCCGCAGCGAGATTTTATTCGTGGCAGGCATTTATCCCAGTTTGCGCCCTATGGATTGCAGCCCCAGTCAAATTAAAGCCTTTGCCCAGGCCGCCCTGGCCATACCTCGCCAATCCTACCGGCACAACGGCATTACCAACGATTTGGATCAGGTGGCCCAACTCAAAGCACAAGGATTCCGGCGTCGAGACTATCGCCACTGGGTCTTTAGCCGCGACCACAAACCCTGCTATCAATGTGGCACCGCCATCGAAAAAATCATGATTGGAGGCCACCGCTGCTACATTTGCCCCCGCTGTCAGCCGATTGCCCCAGGGGTATAACGCCCGTTCCTACCAGATAGAGCGACCCAGATAGAGCGACCCACGGTGGCAGAGGAACCGGGGGTAAAGATAGGTAGTCAGGCCCCAGAAAATGGATATCAAGGCCCCTGAGACGGTTCTTCCCGACCTCTCCATTCCGGGAGGAAAGACCATTTCCCAACCTTTTTCCTGTGCTAACCCCCCAGGACCAGTGGGTCTAAGGCGTAGTCTTGCCATGCTTGATGGAACCGTTCTGAAATGTGCGGGGTCAGCACTAACTGCACTGGATTGCCTGGCTTCACATCAATTCTCAAAAAGGAATAGGGCCGATGGCGTTCGGTTTTATGGCCGGTTAAGCCCACAAAAAGCTGAGATTTCGCCACCAGGTGGAAATCAGGTATCCCATCCGGGTCTGCCGCCGGGAACGTTTCGTAGAGCATTTCCCCCTCTGGCCGCTGCCGACGCAGGCTAAGGCCACTGCCACCACAGACCACCCAGTCGATATGACTATCGGCATGGCCGGTATCGACCGTCCTCAGGTACTCAAAACAATGGGCATGACCATTCAGCACAAGGTCAACGGCAGAGCGTCCATTGCCGATGTCGGGGACCTCAGCCGCCACCTGGTCCAAAACCCATCGCAGGTTCCGGCGGATGGTCAGGGTCTGGCCCTGCTGCCACTTAGTCAACTCCGTGACGTAGGGAGGATGATGGAAATACATAATCCGTCCCCGCACGGATGGGTCCTGCCACGATGCAATCAGCTGTTCTTTCAACCAGACCAGTTGCTCAAAGTCCACCAGTCCGGTGGATTTTATGGGCAGTTGCTTATCGATATCCAGTAAAATTTCGTCGAACTGTTCGATTTTGGCCTGCAGGTCATCCAGCCTTTCTTTGGCATGGGGATCGCTATTTTCGAGGTGAATTGCTTCTGCTATGGCTTCTTGCTTCTGCCGTTCTACAGTACACCGCTGCTGTACGAGCTGTTCGGGATTGCGATGCATTGAAGGCTGGCTCAATAGCGGTAAGGGAGCGCTAAACGTGCTCGAGTCCAGCGCAAAGAAATCGATTCCCCCGTACCGGAAGGTGTAATAGCGGTTGGGTAGTCGGGTAAATCGCCCCGGTTCGTAGAGCAGTCCCTGGTGTTCCTGCTGCCAGGGGCCATAGTGGGAATCCAGGTGCTGCTCCAGTTGGTCCGCAGGAAGGGCTCTGAGATAGTCCAGAAACGCCCTGGCATAGGCATCACCCACACCGGAACCATGCCAACCGATGTTGGGGTTTAAGTTCACCCCTAAAGCTTTACGCAGCGGTCGGGTGAGCTGCACAAAGTAGCTGTACAGGCGGGGCAGGTTGTAGTAATCGTGGTTGCCGGGAACGGCCAAAAACGGAAAACGGAACACCATTTGGTCGTAGCGGATGTGCTCGGGATTGTCCCCCCCCACCAGCCACTCCCGATAGGGCTTGATAAAATTTTCGGGATACTGTTCGCTCGACCCCACCTGATAAATTACATCGCCCGTGTGGAGCAAAAATCGGCAATCTGCCAGGTGGGGCAGCATTTTCTCGGCAATTCGCCGCTGGGGATGATGGTCGGTGTGGGGACCAGACCCACTATCTCCAATCACCAGAAATGAGAATTCCGCCTCGTCCCCATGGCCATCCTGCAAAATCAACCGGGTTTGGTCTATGTTCCGTGCAGTAACAGACTGATGACGCCAACATACCCGATCTGCCATTTTTGAAACCTTCAGGGGAATCGGCGGGTCAAGAATTGAAGCCATGCTGGTTCAGAAGCTAGTTCATCTTAGGGGTGTTCTGAATTTAGGTTAATCTGAGTTCACAAATTTTGCCGAGGTGAAATATCAACTCCTCATCTTCGGACAGGGCTGTTTTGAAGAGGAAGCGGTAGGGCACTGGTTTTTCAGACAGGGTTGGTGATAAGTCTCTTCTGTATCCAGGGGAGGCGGATCCTGTCCAAACACCATTTCGCAGCTAAAGTCTTCAAAATTCGGCGTCATGGTCAGGGGAATGCCGAAGTCTTCTGTAAAGAAACGCTGGGTAGGTAATTTGCACATATTGACGCACATGCCTACGCAGCCACTCGCTTCCAGGTAGCGGCATTTTTTAATGTGAACACCGCTGGCTTGGGATCTCAAGCTCCCCCGCCCGTCAGGCACCTCTACATTTCTGACCTCGCAGGGGCCCACCAACCATTCAAACAAAACCGTTGCAAACCAGGCATTTAGCTCACAAACCAGTTGAGTCGGGGAAAATAGTCTGCGAATCAGCCACAACACCTGACCGGGCACTAAAGACTTGAGCACCACGGCCACCAGGGCCTGCTGTTCTTCAGCATTGCGACCCTCCATAATTTGGCTGGAGAGCTCCACAAATCCTTGATACCCCGGCTTAAGGCAATCCTGCCCGACGGCTTTAGCCATTTTTCGACTAAAAAGCCAGATGAACAGATGATCAAACCAGTTATCGTGATAAACCGGGGAAGTTTCCTTTGGATCTACCCCAGAGTCAAAAGGAGTCTGCATGGCAAACAAAGCATGGGTCTCTCACCTAGGGTAATCGGCATTGACCACGATGGGTATCCGCCCTGGGGCTGTTACGGCAAGGATGGGCCCAGGGTCTACACCAGTTCACCCGCCTCTCCGGCAAACTGCTGAGCATAGAACTGAGCAAATCGGCTTTTTTGTGCCAACAGTTCAGCATGGGTACCCGATTCCATAATTTGCCCCTTCTCCAACACCAAAATTCGGTCGGCCCGTCGTACCGTAGCCAGACGATGGGCAATGACAAAAACCGTACGGTCTGCCGTTAACCGTTCTAGCGCCTCCTGCACCAGGGCTTCCGACTCGGAATCCAGGGCAGAGGTCGCTTCATCCAAAATCAGGATGCGGGGGTTGAGCAGAACGGCCCTAGCGATGGCCAGACGCTGCCGCTGCCCTCCCGATAGGTTGACGCCTCGTTCTCCCACCCAGGTGTAGTATCCCTGGGAAAACTGGCTAATAAAACCATGGGCATTGGCAATACGAGCCGCATCTTCCACCGCCTGGATGTCAAACTCTTTGCGCCCAAAGGCAATATTCTGAGCAATGGTTCCTGAAAATAAAGTCATCTCCTGGGGAACAATCCCAATCTGACGGCGCAAGCTACGTAATGTGACCCGGGCAATATCAATATCATCTACCAAAACTTGCCCCTGCTGAGGATCATAGAACCGCAGCAGTAGGTTCACCAAGGTGGACTTACCGGCACCTGATGAACCTACCAGGGCAATTTCCTCCCCGGGAAGCGCTAAAAACTCTAAACTTTTCAGAACTGGCTCCTGGGGGTCATACCCAAAAGTCACGTTGCGAAATTCGACTCGTCCCGTCACCCTGGGCATTTCCGCTGCGTCAGGCAATTCACGCACAATCGGTTCAACGGCCATCAACTCCATGATCCGGTCAATGGAAGCTTCCCCCTGCTTAAACTCGCCGTAGTTGTAGATAAAGTGGTTGACCGGATCAATCAGCATCAAGGCTGCCGCTACGTAGCTGCCAAAGGATGCTCCGGTCAAATTGCCCTGGGAGATTTGCCAGGTGCCCATCAGCAACAACAGCAACACCACCACGGCATAGAGAAAACCCACTACGGGATACTGCACGGCCTGCAGCCAGGCTGCCCGATATCTGGCCTGGCGGTTTTTTTCAGCTTCCTGGATAAACCGCTCGACTTCATAGGTTTCGGCAGCAAAGGCTCGTACCAACCGAATACCTGAAAAGACCTCCGTCACCAGGGACGATAGATCAGATACCAAATTTTGGCTGCGGCGGGAAAACCGCAGCATCTGTTCCCCGAACCATCCCGCCAGGGCCCCCAAAATGGGAATCAGAATCAACGCTGTTAATGTTAACTGCCAGTTGAGGTAGACCATATAGCCCACCACCACAATCACCTGCAACAGGGATGGCATGAAGTCGTGGAACATTTTCAAGACCACTTCCCCAATCCGGTCAATATCTTCCGTCAACCGGTAGGCCAAGTCCCCTGTCTGGCTGCGCTCAAAATACGACAGGCTGAGCCGATGAATGTGGGTGTAAACATCTTTGCGAAGGTTAAAGGCAACCTCCAGGGCAGCCTTCGCCATGAGGGTATCCTGAATGTACTGGCCAACCTTTTGAATCAGAAAGCCCACCATCGTAAAGACGATGAAGCGAGAGACGGCGGCCACATTCCCCTCGGATAGCAGCGCCAAAATTTTCCCCGCCAGCCAGGCCAAAATGGGCCAGTAAGCGACAAATATGATGGTCCCAACCAGGGCTTGAGCGATAGTACGCCACTCTCGCCGCACGTAGGGCCATACAAGCCAATAATTTGAGCGTTGCCGGCGGCGATGGGTGGTCAAAAGCGAAACCTTCAAAAATCCCTCAACTGTTCAATCAAGCTATCAGGTTTAAGGCCATTCTGCACCTTAACAGTGTGACAGCAGTAATCCAAGTAAAATCAATAGGTTGTTCGCGGAGTTGTTGCTAGGGGCTATGCCTATCATCGTGGTCGCCACAGGGAATCCAGGCAAACTTACGGAAATGCAGGCCCACCTGGATCCACTGGGTTGGGAATTAGAACTTAAACCGCCCCATCTAGAGGTAGAAGAAACGGGCACCTCCTTCCTGGAAAATGCTCGCCTCAAAGCTGCCGCAGTCGCTAGAGCAACCGGAAAGTGGTCTATTGCCGATGACTCTGGCCTGGAGGTCGATGTCCTTCAGGGATCTCCAGGCATCTATTCAGCTCGCTACGCCGCCACAGATCAAGCAAGAATTGAGCGCCTCTTAAACGAACTCAAGGGTCAACATAACCGCAACGCACAATTTGTTTGCGCCATCGCCATTGCCCACCCGAGCGGGAAAATCGCCCTGGAGACCCAGGGAATTTGCCGGGGAAAAATTCTTACCACCCCACAAGGAACAGGAGGGTTTGGCTACGACCCAGTATTCTACGTTTCCGAGTTGGGAAAATCCTTTGCTGAGATGACGCCGTCGCAAAAAGAAAGGGTCAGCCACCGAGGAATTGCCTTCCAGCAACTGATGCCCCAGCTGAAACAACTCGATTTAGCTCAAGCAAATTGAACCTGGGATGGCCGTGCACCCGTTCCCCAAGGGCGGTTGATGGGTTCAACCCAAAAAGGAGTAGAAAAGATGACTAAAATGGAAGGCAAACAAACCCTCCTAAGCCGAGAACCTTTTCTACTCCGTCCAAAAATACTATTTACTGATGGCTTACGCTTCGCGGTTCAGGAATGCCTGAAGTTGCCCCAGAGCAGCCCGACCAATGTTGAACACCGCCCAGCTTCCAGCCACGATAATTGGAAGTAATACAACAACAACTCGCCAATCCATGGGGTGCGACCTCCTAAACCAAGTTTGCTTAAATACTTGTCACAATTCTCTCATAATTTACACCAGAGTTGCAGCTGAGGGAACCATTTTGTTTTAATCCTCAAGATTGATGACAACCAGGAAACCCGATGCGCAGCGATCGGCTAACTTCTTGTCGATCAAAAGTGGGATGCACTCGGCGGGATCGTTGAGATGTACTTCATTTCAGTGAAATCCGCTATATGAAAATATTCTGTAGGTCATGCCAGTGAACACGGGAACCTATTCGTCAGGGATTGCTACCGATTGGATTCCTGCCTCTGCGGGAATGACCGCCAAGATACTCGCCAAAGCAATTTCCTAACGAAGTTGGCTGTAACTATAAAGTCCTGCATCAATCTTCGAGAGTGCTCCAATATAAAAAGCATCCAGCTCCAAATTCCTTCGTGCGAGATGTTTCGCTTCGCTCAACATGACATTGCGAGTGATTCCGTTCGCGAAGCGTCTCCCTGTGGGAGAACCGAAGGGAGGAATCTCAACTGGATAACTATTTTCTTGGATTACTCCGAGAGAAATTTCTGCCCGATCAAAAAAGCTCCTGTCCTAAGACAGGAGCTTTTATTTACTGGTTTAGCTTAAGGAACTAACCTCAACAATTAGTCGAGATCGCCCATTGCCAGTACGGGCTCGGTTTCGCGGTCGATACCTTTTTCGAAGCCTGCCTCAGCCGCACGGGCGCGACCAGCATGCCAGAGGTGACCGATTAGGAAGAAGAAGCCCAAAATGAAGTGGGACGCTGACAACCACTGACGAGGGTTGACAAAGTTCACAGAGTTGATCTCGGTGATCACACCACCCACAGAGTTGATGGAGGCGTTGGGGGCGTGAGTCATGTACTCAGCCGCACGACGCACCTGCCAATCCTGGATGTCGTTGGTCAGCTTGTCCAGGTCGAGGCCGTTGGGGCCACGCAGGGGCTCCAACCAGGGACCCTGAAAGTCCCAGAAACGCATGGTCTCACCACCGAAGATGATTTCGCCGGTAGGAGAGCGCATCAGATACTTACCCAGACCGGTGGGGCCTTGGGCCGCACCGATGTTGGCCCCCAGACGCATGTCACGTACCAGGAAGGTCATGGCCTGAGCCTGAGACGCTTCGGCGTTGGTGGGGCCGTAGAACTCAGAAGGATAAGCAGTGTTGTTGAACCACACCATACAGGAGGCAATAATACCCATCAGGGACAGGGCACCCAAGCTGTAGGAGAGGTACGCCTCACCGGACCAGATGAAGGCCCGCCGAGCCCAACCAAAGGGCTTGGTCAAAATGTGCCAGATGCCGCCAGCAATACAGATAATGCCTACCCAGATGTGGCCACCAATGATGTCTTCCATGTTGTCGACACCGACGATCCAGCCTTCGCCGCCGAAGGGAGAAGCCGCCAGATAGCCGAAGATGGTGGCAGGGTTGAGGGTGGGATTGGTGATGACGCGTACGTCGCCACCGCCCGGTGCCCAGGTGTCATAAACGCCACCGAACACACAGGCTTTCAATACCAGCAGCAGCGCACCGCATCCCAGCAGGATCAGGTGGAAGCCGATGATGTTGGTCATCTTATTCTTGTCCTTCCAGTCGTAGCCGAAGAAGGAAGAATACTCTTCCAGCACTTCAGGACCACGAACGGCATGATAGATACCGCCAAGACCAAGCACAGCGGAAGAAATCAGGTGAAGCACACCCACAACAAAGTAGGGGTAGGTGTTGATCACTTCACCACCCGGACCCACGCCCCAGCCCAGGGTAGCCAGGTGAGGCAGCAGGATGAAGCCCTGCTCATACAGGGGCTTATCGGGCACAAAGTGAGCGACCTCAAACAGGGTCATTGCACCGGCCCAGAATACAATCAAGCCAGCGTGAGCGACGTGAGCGCCCAGCAGCTTACCAGACAGGTTGATCAAACGGGCGTTACCAGCCCACCAGGCGTAGCCCGTGGATTCCTGGTCGCGACCCGCAATAAAGGAGTTACTAGAGAGCGTTACCACGTGGCAGTACCTCTTCAGGGAATACAAACTTCTCGTGGGGTTGGTCGGTCGGTGCCATCC
>CAZPYG010000045.1:0-5089 GCA_964590465.1 uncultured bacterium
ATTGGTGCTGGTTTAGGCGGATTGCCCACCGCCTATGAACTCAGGCATTTTTTGCCCTCCCATCACACTGTGACGGTAATTTCAGACCAACCGAAATTCACCTTTATTCCCGGGTTGATTCGAGTAGCGCTGGACCTGACTCCGCTGGACCATTTTCAGCTCGATTTGCAGCCCCTTGCCCAGCACCATGGCCTGAAGCTTTTGAATAGCAAGGTCACCGCCCTGGACCTTTACGCCAGACAGATATTTGTTGAAAGCGGCGAAACCATTAATTTTGGTCTACCAGAACCCATCGAGGCCATCAAAACCACTGTTACCAAACGCAAACGGGTTTCGGTAGATGCCCATTTCCTGAAAACGCAAATGGCCAGTATGTTAGGCGTTGTCAACGACCTCTTCAGCCAGGCCGAAGCCCAGACCGCCCTGCAGCTTAACGAAGTCGAGCTATCCGTAGAAATCAACGCCGAAGGCCAGGTCAGCCTGGTCGGCAACGGCGGCATCACCCTGAAGTTTGTGCGTCCTGCTTAAACAATACCCCCCACGGCCCCCCATGGAAAGTGAATTACCTCAGAACCCTATGCCCCAAAACCATCAGGTGGTGTTTCCGGCTAACCTGTACTGGCTGTTAAAATCCTGAATACAGCCAAGGATGGTTCTGATGGCACAGGTTCTAACCAGAGATAACGTCGACCAGAGAGTAGCCTTCAACGGCACCTGGGAGCAATTTCGGCTAATTCAGCAAGCCACTCAAAACGCCCCAGGAGTGAAATTGTCATTTTTTGCGGGTGAGATCGAAATTCTCATGCCAGGCTTTGAGCACGAAAACTTTGCCGAAATTATCGGCTACCTGGTTACGACCTTTTTGTTAGCTCAAGGTTTGCGGTTTCATCCATCGGGCTCTATGACTCAGGAAAAAGCAGGCGAAGCTTCTACCCAGGCTGACAAGTCCTTTTGCCTGGATTGGCCAAAGGTCATTCCAGATTTATCTATCGAAGTGGTTTACACCAGCGGTGGCCTCAGCAAACTCCCCAAATATCAAGCTTTAGGAGTGCCAGAGGTGTGGTTCTGGGAGGACGGTGTCCTGTGGCTGTACCATTTGCGTCCCGAAGGCTATGTCGCGATCTCCCAGAGTGAATTACCAGGGCTAGAAGATCTGGATTTAGAGCTTTTACAACGCTGTGTATTAATTGCAGAAACCGACTTTGCCGCCGGGGTGAAATCCTTTCAAGAGGGCATCGCCCGCCCCTGACCCGTTCAGGATTCTCACCGCCACCTTCCCCTCCTCGGAGGGGTGCCCGATAGGGCGGGGTGGGTAAGCTCCGCCAGAGAAAAACTGACACTTTGCCAAGTTCAACCCACCCCTTGGCAGTACGAATGATTCCAATACCAACGGCGGCAAGAAAAAGAAGTCCGGCAAAAAGTGCTGAGAATTGATGAAGCCTAAACCGGTGGTCTGCAGATGGCTCGTATCGTTGAGGTTAGTGGTGTCTTAAATGGCCAGAACAGCGAGGACGCTACTCTGCCCTCTGCAGAGCCGTAATCTTGGGGTCAATAATTTTTCGGCCCTGGCCGGCAAACTTAATGGCCAGGCAAATCTTATTGCCGGCACCAAAGATGTGGGTGACTTCCCCAGCACCGTAAGCCTGGTGCACTACTACATCGCCCACATTCCAGTCGAACTCGTGGGCACCGCTGCCAGGTTTGGCGGCGGCTTCTTTTTTCTGGCGGGCTTCTCCCATAGGGGTCGCCCACTTTTGGGGCAGGCTCATGGAGCTATTGCCAATGATCAACTCCGTCGGTAGTTCCCCCAAAAACAGGGAGGGACTGGCCGGTTCGCGGTTGCCATAGAGACGACGGGCGCGGGCGTGGGAAATAAACAGTCGCTCTTTGGCGCGGGTAATGCCGACATAGCAGAGCCGGCGTTCTTCTTCGGTGGCGGCGGGGTCTTCCAGGGATCGATGGTTGGGGAACAGGCCCTGCTCCAGTCCCACCAGAAACACCACGGGAAACTCCAGCCCTTTAGAAGAGTGCAGGGTCATCAGGGAGACGACGTTGTTGCCTTCTTCCACATTATCCAGATCGGAGGACAGGGAAGCATTGGCCAGAAATGCCGTTAACGAGGGATCTTCATTTTGTTCTTCAAACTGCAACACGGCATTGTAAAGCTCCTGCACGTTACCGAAGCGGTCTTCAGCTTCATCGGTGCCTTCCGCTTTAAGGGCGGCCAGGTAGCCACTATCGTCCAAAATTCCCTGAATAATGGTGGACCCTTTTTGATCCTCCAGCCCGCTTTGGTATTTCTTAATCAGTTCGGCAAACTCCAGCACCCCTTTGGCGGAGCGTCCGGCCAGGGTCTTAACGGAGGTTTCATCCGATAGAATTTCCCACAGGGGTACGCCGCCAAGGGTTTGGGCGGCATTTTCCAGCTTGTCCATGGTGCCTTTGCCGACGCCGCGCCGGGGCACGTTGATCACCCGCTTCAGGCTAACGCTGTCGAAGGGATTCGCCACCACCCGCAGGTAGGCCAGCACATCCTTAATCTCGCGCCGGTCGTAGAACCTGAGCCCCCCCACCACCTGGTAGGGAATGCTGTAGCGGGTCAGCACTTCCTCAAAAGCGCGAGACTGGGCGTTGGTACGGTAAAGGATGGCGAAGTCGCGCCAGTTGAGTTCCGGGTGCTGAGTTTCCATGTTACGAATCTGGCTGATCACGAATTCGGCTTCCGCCGTTTCATCATCGGCCCGGTAGCAGTAGATGCTTTCCCCTTCCCCCCGAGTAGCCCGCAGCACCTTGTCGATACGCTCGGTGTTGTTTTCGATCAGGTGGTTGGCTACCTCCAGAATGTTGGAGGTAGAGCGGTAGTTTTCCTCCAGCTTCACCATGGTGCGGGTGTCGTCGTCAGGTAATCCGTCGCCAAAGTCGTCCTGGAAGTTCATCAGAATGGTGAAGTCGGCAGCGCGAAAGGAATATATACTCTGGTCTGCATCTCCGACAACGAAGACAGAGCGATGATTCCAGTCTTTGTAGTTGGCGATGGAATCGCCGTTGGTGGCCAGCAGGCGAATCAGTTCGTACTGGGTACGGTTGGTGTCCTGGTACTCATCCACCAGGATATGGCGGAAGCGCTTGTGCCAGTAGGCCAGCACCTGCTCGTTCTGCTGGAAGAGCTGTACGGGCACCAGAATCAGGTCGTCAAAGTCGAGGGCGTTGTTTTCCGCCAGGGCCTTCTGGTAGTGACGGTAAACATCGGCAATCACCCGGCCCCGGTAGTTGGGCTGCTCTTTTTCGAACTCGTCGGGGTCGAGCTTCTGATTCTTAGCGTTGCTGATGGCGAAGCGCACCGAGCGGGGGTTGAACTTTTTGTCGTCCAGGTTCAGGGTCTGGGTGACGATGGTCTTCACCAGGCTCTGGGCGTCGGATTCGTCGAAGATGGAAAAGTTCTTGGTCCAGGCAGGGTAGCCTTCAGGCCGCTGGTACTTCTCGATGTCGAACCGCAGAATGCGGGAGCAGAGGGCGTGGAAGGTGCCAATCCACAGGTGCTTGGTAATGTTTTTGTAGACCTGGGATCTGAGTTTGATCTGATCCCGCTCCGGCAGGGACTTGAGGGACTGACCAAACCGGGCCTGGGCATCCTGCTCGGCAAACAGCACCTCAATCCGCTCCTTCATTTCTTTGGCGGCTTTGTTGGTGAAGGTTACCGCCAGAATATTGTCAGGGTCGGTCTTGTGGGTCAGCACCAGATTGGCGATGCGGTAAGTCAGGGCGCGGGTTTTACCAGAACCGGCCCCGGCCACCACCAGCAGGGGGCCACAGTAGTGTTCCACTGCTTGACGTTGGGCTGGATTGAGGAGGTTGAGAAAATCAGACATTAGACCTGGGGCTGGACTGGGTGCGTTAAATGCCTATTCAGTATGACATTTATGCCCGCCGTGCAATGGCATCCGCCGGATAACCGCAAACTCTATCGGGCTCTTACCCCTTGGCGGAATAGGGCTGGGGTTTGTCGAGGTTGGCTTTACCGATCTCAAACGACACTGCCATCGGGTTGTCCAGTCGTTGGGATGCCTGCCGCAGTTCAAGGCCAATCACCAGACCGTCGTCGTCGTAGTCCAACACCAGGTTGGGGGTAATCTGGGCGGTTTCCACCACTTCGCGGTTGTTCAGGGCAATTTGAACAATATCTTTGTCGGGATCGTAGATGATTCGCATAAAACTGAATATCTGAAAATTTAATGGTTTTAGAAACCGGGATAATTGACACCTGACGCCTGTTCAGTAGAGAGAATCCGCCTGGGCGAATGCTGCCCGCTGAAGCCATAGCCAATTGATTTCCTCAAGATTACCGGACAGTCTTTCGTTTTTGACCGGGTTAGGGCAGATAATTTGCCGGGTGGTGTTTCTCTATAGCGTTAGGGTTTCACCCCTAAGCCCGTGGTTTCGAGGGCAGGCAACCCAGTCGGTCCCTGCCCCTGGGATGCCCGGATCCCTACCCTCGGTATGGTTCAGAACCCCTAAGGCTCTGTCCGGGGGGCTTATCCTGTAATCGAGAATTGAGTCATCGCCATAGAAACCATAACGGGAAGGCCGATTAATTGCGGACAAAATCCCTAGAATGGGAATAGCTGATGTTTAGTACCTGAGGATAGCTATGTCCACCCTTGCGCTAACCAACGACAATGTAGAACAAGTGCTCGACGAACTGCGTCCTTATCTCCTGGCCGATGGTGGCAACGTGGAACTGGTCGAAATTGATGGCCCTGTGGTTAAGCTTCGCCTGCAGGGGGCCTGCGGTTCTTGTCCCAGTTCAGCCATGACCCTGCGCATGGGCATCGAACGCCGTCTGAGGGAATTTATCCCTGAGATTGCCGAGGTCGAGCAGGTGATATAAGTCTCTTGTCATGACGCGGTTCGGGCTAAAGGCCGCTGAAAAGCATGACTGGCCCAAGAAGAGCCCGGTTTAACCCGCTCAAATAGTATCTCGGTTGTTTCCTTTCCCACTCTCCCTATTCAAGAAAGGGAACCAGGCTTGGACTGTTTCGGCCCTCCTGCTCCCATCTTCGTCCTAGGGGCTGAGGCAGAAGGGCTATTT
>CAZPYG010000045.1:5189-37952 GCA_964590465.1 uncultured bacterium
GAAGGGCTATTTAAGGAGAACTCCCGCTGAAGTCCGGGGTTTTTAGCCGCTAGCCAAATCCCCCGTTGGATAACCCCGTTGGATAAACAGTCAGGTTGCCCGGGGGATTTTGTTGTTTGCTGATATCCTGATCTATTGGCAAAGAAGTTACAGGGGATAGCTGTGCTGGATCTGAAGCAGATACGGGAAAATCCAAACGATGTACAGGCGGCCCTGGCCAAGCGGGGAGACTACGACCTCAGCCGTCTGTTAGATCTGGACCAGCAGCAGCGCAAACTCGGCACTGAACGGTCAGAGCTGCAGGCTCGAAGTAATGAAATCGGCAAAAAAGTTGGCCAAGCCATTAAGGCCGGGGCCGCCCCCAATGGCCCTGAGGTTGCCGCATTAAAAGAAGAAGGCAACCAGCTTAAAACCCAAATTCAAGACCTGGAGCCAAAAGAGCGGGAACTCAAGGCGGAAATTGATGCCATTTTGCTTAACCTGCCCAACCTGCCCAGCGACACCACCCCGGTGGGGGCAAACGAAACCGAAAACGTAGAGGTACGCCGGTGGGGCAATGAACACCTGCCGCAAAACCCCGTTAAGCCCCACTGGGAAATTGGGGAAACCCTCGGCATATTAGACTTTAAGCGAGCTACAGAAAAGATTGCCCAGAGCCGTTTCGTAGTTCTGATGGGGGCCGGGGCAGCCCTGGAGCGGGCCCTGTTTTCCTTCATGCTGGACCGGCATATCCAGGCGGGGTATACAGAAGTGATTCCTCCCTATTTAATTAATTCGGCTGCCCTGACGGCATCGGGGCAGTTGCCGAAATTCGCCGAAGAAAGTTTCCAGTGCCGCAACGACGACCTGTGGCTTACCCCCACCGCAGAAGTGCCCCTGACCAACCTGCATCGGGATGATATTCTCTCAGCCGATCAACTCCCGATTCACTACTGTGCTTATACCCCCTGCTTTCGTCGGGAAGCCGGCAGCTACGGCAAAGACACCCGCGGGCTGATTCGGCTCCACCAGTTTAATAAGGTGGAAATGTACAAGTTTGTCCACCCCGATACCTCCTTCGATGAGTTGGAAACTCTGGTGGGGGATGCAGAAGATATTTTGCAACAGCTCAAACTTCCCTACCGGGTGCTGGAGCTATGTACCGGAGATCTGGGCTTTTCCAGCTGCAAAACCTACGACTTAGAGGTGTGGATGCCCTCTTCAGAGAGCTATCGGGAAATCTCGAGCTGTTCAAACTGTGTTGATTTTCAGGCCCGACGGGCCAATGCGCGGTTTAAGCAGGCGGGCAAAAAAGGTACCCAATATCTGCATACCCTCAACGGTTCTGGGCTAGCCGTTGGTCGCACCATGGCGGCGATTCTGGAAAACTACCAGGAACCCAACGGGGCAGTGCGGGTGCCGGAGGTGCTGCAGAAGTACCTGGGCAAGGAGTATTTGTAGGTTTGATTTAAGCGGTAAGTCACAGATCTGGCCATCTTTGCACTGATTAAGGGAACGGCTAAGTTGAGTTGATCAGGGTGCATCGTTTAACCAAATCAAAAGCCTCTTAATCATGGTGAAATATCTTTTGATGGGGGTGGCAGTAAGCGGTGCTACCCTGCTTCCTGGTGGGATGGCGCTGTGGCTGGCGAGGGCCCAAATGCAACCCACCGTGCCCGTCCAATGTCCGCAAAATCCGGTTTGGATGCAGGGGTTTAGCTTTCAGGAACTCGTGCCGCTGAGCCCCCAGCAATATCGCTTAGCCCGAGTTAATGGCGATGGGGTGCGGGTGCGAAACCGGGCCGGATTTGAATCTGACGTAGCGTTCACCCTCTCCCGCAACGATCCGGTCACGATCATCGGTGAAGCCTGGGATGCCGGATGCAACCAGTGGATGCGTGTCAGCACGAATCGGGGAGACTACTGGATGCATGGCGACACGCTGGTTGCTAATGGTGCAGCCCAGGGCGAACCGCCGATAACGGAAACAGGGCCGGTGGGATCTGGACCGCAAGCCCGGGTGGTGGATCAATGCCCTGAAGCCCTATGGACTGAGGGCTATCGGATCGACGAGCTGATTCCCCTGGCAGAGCAACAGTATCGGGCAGCGGTGGTTCACAAGAACGGCACTCGTTTGCGCAATAAAGCCGGGTTCGAGTCAGCCATTATCAACACCCTGAATGCCGGTGATCCGTTGCTGGTGGTTGGCGAAGCCTGGGACAGTGGCTGTAACCAGTGGATGCAGGTGCAGATTGACGGTCAGCGTCTGTGGGTCCATGGCGATCTGGTGCGTAATTAGACCGCCAGGAAAGGCCGTGGGTCTTCGCCCCTAAACCTCCCCGAGCCATCGGTTGCCCCGGCGTTGGCTGGCCTCAATGTAAGACCTTTGGAGGGCTGTCGGTCTGGGGTGAACCTGGCTGCGTAACCACATGACCGCTTCATTGAGATAATGGCGCGGGATCAGCAGGGTAGGGGTATGATTCTGTCGTTCCCACTGCAGGGCTTGTTGGAGCAGCTGGGCATGATATTCAGCCGCTGTGCGGTTGTGCTCCAGCAGTCGAAATAGGTCGCTGAACGCCCGGGCGGTGATCCCTGGTAAATCTGCCCAGAGGAAGCGAGGGCTATGTTGCAAGGGATCGGGCAATAGGGCTTCTGCAGCAGGGTCTAAACTCACCACGAACAGGGGTTTGTGCAAACTGAGGGCATAGTCCAGGTCCTCCAGAAAATCCTTCTGTTGCAGGGACGCCTTCGAAACCAGGCACAGGCAATGGGCCGAAGCTTCAAGGGCGACGTGATGCTGGCGTCGAAGATTGCCCTCCAGCAACTGTTCCAGGTGGTCGAAGCTGGTGCTTTGGCTAAAGGACTGCAGCAGTTCACTGAGCTGCCGGGCATAGTCCGCCTCCATGGGGCTATGAATTAAATGCACCTGCCACCCGGACGCCGGATATCGGGCCTGGCAGGCTTCAATAAACAGGGTTTGCAGTCGAATGGGTGGATATTGGGGATGGTGCCGGGCCTGGTTCAACCACTGTCCATACTGCCGCAGGCATTCTCCCTGCATCAGCAGGCAGGGGTTGCGTTGCTGTCGTTCCCATCGCAGGGACTGCATCAACAGCTGCGTATGGGCCTGGTGGTAGGCGGCCTGATGGGTCAAAATTTGCATCAGCTGCTGGCCCATCTGGGTTTCGGCCAGGGGAGCCGTTGCCGACTGGCAATCCACAAACGGCAGGTTTTGTAAAGGGGTAGGCAGTTGATCCCAGTCGATGGCTTCCACCAGCACAGGAACAATGCGTTTGTTCATGCTGAAGGCGAAGAGTAGCCCCTGCAAACACAGGGTATGGCGCAGGGCTCGGGGAGATAACACCACCACCAAGTTGTCGCAGGCTTCTATGGATCGTGATACGGCGACTTCCTCAAGGGTGTCTGGAAAGGGCATCTGCTGGCAATCCCACACGGTGAAGCCAGTTTCCACCAGCCATTGGTGAAGCCAGGCAATGAGGGGACCCACCGGGGGGGCATCGGGATTGGCTGAAGGCAAGGGTAGAGTCAGGTCAGCCGCCGAGTAACTGAAAAAAATCTGGGCCGTTCCCTGGGGCCCAAAGGGGTGTTTATTGCTACGGGATGCAGAAATGCCTTGGCTATCAGGAAAGTCCCCAGACCGGGGAGGGAAAGTCACCATAAATACCTTGTATTGGAATACACCCAGAGTTGAGAAACCGTACCAGATTTAGCTCCAAAGCCGTGCCCTGAGAGTACCCACTTCATCGAAAAGGGACACAGTGGATGGGATGTCTAAAAGACCTGGCATTTGCCAGAGATGACTCATCACAAAAAGCCGCCTGGAGGGAAAGGTTTCTACAGAACAGGATGGCAACTTCCTCAATGGTATTCCGTAGAGATAAACGCAAGCGATCCACCTTTTCCAAGGCCAGAATTGGAGGTTTACCGCCAGGAAGGCGACCGGTTGTATTCTGGCCTTGGTATAGACCTATCCAAATAACAGCAGGTTGGGCTGAAAAATCATCACCAAACCAAAGAACACCATAAACAGCCCGGACACCAGTTTCAGCCTGCGTCCCTGGTTTTCTGTGAGGCGGGTGGACTTAAAGGAATAAATGAAGTTCAGCAAAATCAGCCCCAGGGGAATCACATAAAGCACGGCATAGAACCCTGTCCACAGGCTGTAGCAGGGGAGTCCACCGATGGGTTGGGTGCTGCAGTAGTTGACCAGGGTGGTCATATAGACGGCGGGCAGAATGGCGGTACAGCCCAGTTCCACCACATTGACGAATACGGCCAGCAGAATGGTGCTGCCAATGGCAGCCAGAAACTGAAGACGGTTGTTACCGGCTTCCCCCAGCCCACGAACGATGCGTCCGGCCCGCTGGGTAATGGTGCGCTGTTCCTGCTGGGAAAGGGACAGGGAAACGCCTTTTTTGAACCAGAAGTAGTCTTTCAGGTTGATCAGCCCTGAGATCGCAATCACGCTTCCCAAAATCAGTAAAAACAGGGTGCCAAACTGCTCCAGCAGCACCGCTCCCAGGCCAATCATCACCATGATGAACAGAAAATACATCACCGCTGAAGTGATGACAAAGGTTCCCCCCACCAGGGCCATATCCCGCCGTCGCCGAGTATGGGTCAGCAGGGAAAGCAGAATAATCAGCACCGTAAAGGCGCAGGGGTTAAACCCATCCGCCAGGGCCACCACCGCCACAAACAGAGGGAACGGCAGGGCCTGGGCAAAGGTTTTAATCATCGCATCGGGGGTCAGGGTGACGATGAAGAACAGGGCCATGATGCTAATGGTCGCCAATCCTCCAAACCAGAAGCGACGGGCATTTGGGCTTTCCAACCGCCGCTTCAGCAGGGGATAGCTGCCGACATACAGCAGCGGTAGGCCCAACACAAGCCAGGGGAAGCGCCAGGGGGTTGCCCTTACCCCAGGGGCCGTTTCCGCATCAGCCGACAATTGCAGGGGATGCCCCGCCAGGGCCGCGATGGCCTCTACGATCTGGTTGCGGTAGCCGATATAGCCCTCGTGGGGTGCCATGTATTCCAGTGGGCCATCGGTGGCGCTATAGCCGATAAAGGAGAGGTCTCCCACCTGGGTCCGGGGCACGGCACCGGAGGAAATATTGTGCTCCTCCCGAAATTGTTGCCAAAGCTCGGGCTCTTCGTCGACTTCAATGATGCGAACGTCGATGTCATCGTTGTAATCGTCAATGGCCACCATCAGGGGCATCTGCTCTCGACAGTGGGGGCAGGTATGACTGTGGAAGAAGTAAACCTCTACCCGATCCTGGGCAGACACTGGCAGGGTGGTGATTGCCAGTATGGCTCCTAACATTAAAATGGCTACATATCGAAACCATCGTCGCATCGTGGGGACCTCACAGGCGGGGGACTAAACCGAAAGGATACCCAAAGCTTGCCCAACGGGAGGATTTTCATTTTCAGGGCACGGTCATATCTGAAGATTTATCAAGGGGCATCCCCTTTCTCTGGGTCCGAGATCCTCCCAGGAAGCCGGGGGTAAGGGGTGTCGTCAGGATTTGGAGAACCGGGTTCCAGCCCCAGAGTCAGGGCTGGCATTCGGTGGTGTAGAATAGCTCGGCACCGATTCTTGGAGCAGGAGCAATGAAACTTTGGCAGGTCGCGATGGGAACTGTGCCCCTCAGCATTCTCGGCAACCTCGGTGCTGCGTTCGGCATGACCCTTGAACTGAAGCTGCTACCTACTCTGGAATCCACCGGGCAGTGCCCTGAGCAACTGATTGCCTACGAAACTCTCCGTCCCTACAGCGAGGGGGGATACGCCAGGGATGGCATGATCCAACTGAGGGACATCGCTACGGATGTGCAGCTGTCCGGTTCGGATGCCTTCAGCACCACCTGGGTTGCGGCCCTGAAGCCCCAGTATGTCGATTGCCAGGGCAGCGCCATTATTAACAGCATGGATGGGGAAGCCTATGGGGAGCAATCCTATCTGCGGGTACAGTTGGCCGATGGTCAGGCTACGGTTGTGCTTGATATGACCGGCATACCCGATGCCAACGGGTTTACCTCAACCCTACTTTCTGGCGAAGTCAGCGACGGAAACCCCCGCTGGGCCTGGGGCGGTACGGATTAAAAAGGCAAGACTCCATCGCCCTGAGCCTATCGTTCCCGCTAGTGGTTCCCACAGCGAGCGAGAGCATTCCCCCGAGCCTCCAGGGATAGGGTATCCTCCATGGGCACGCTGCGCCAATCACAAGCTCACCTGAAACCAGGAATTCTGATCAGGCCAGGAAGTTAGAACCCCGGGGTCTGTGCTGGCCTTATAGGCTCTAGGCCTCGAGTTTTCTATACTAAATCAGTAACCCTTTTGGACCTTTCCCCTGCCTGACACTCCTTTGATACAGCAAGAAACCCTAGACCTGCTGGAATGGTCGCGGCTGGGCCAGCACCTTTCCACCTTTACCGCCACCAAGCCCGCGACCATTGCGGCCCAGCGGCTGGCAATGCCCAGCACCCAAGCGGAGAGCGAAAAGCTGCTGGCCCAGACCAAAGAGGCCTACTGGCTTGACCAGAAAACCACTGGTCTCAGTTTTGGCGGTATTCGGGACATTGGTGCAGCCCTGGAGCGGGCTCAGCGGCAGGGAATGTTAAACGGGGACGAGCTGCTTGCCATTGCCACTACCCTCAACGGGGCCCGCCAGCTGCGCCGCATGATTGATGCCCAGGAACCGGAACATCTACCGGTGCTCCAGGCTCTGGTGGCAGAACTGCGGACCTATCCTGAGCTGGAGCAGAACATCCACCACCGCATTGACGATCGGGGGGAGGTGGCGGACCGGGCCAGTGCAAAATTGGGGAACATCCGCAATCGGCTGAAATCTATCCGCAGCGATATTCAACAGCGGCTGCAGCGTATTCTGCAGCGCCAGTCTGGAGCCGTGCAGGAACAATTGATTACCCAGCGGGGCGATCGGTTTGTGATTCCGGTCAAAGCTCCCCAAAAGGATGCCATTCCTGGCATCGTCCACGACTCTTCTGCCAGCGGCGTCACCCTCTATGTGGAACCCCATGGGGTGGTGGAACTGGGCAACCAGCTCAGGCAGCTCATCCGCCAGGAAAAAGCCGAAGAAGAAGTTATTCTGTGGCAGCTGACGGCGCAGGTGGCCGAAGTCCACGATGACCTGGAGCAACTGCTGGCCATCGTCACCTTCCTTGACCTGGCCCATGCCCGGGCTCGCTACTCCCTCTGGCTGGAAGCGAATCCGCCCCGGTTTATCCAGCCTGACGAACAAACCACCCTGCGAGATCTGCGCCACCCCCTGCTGGTGTGGCAGCAGCGCCATGAACAGGGCTCTCCGGTGGTTCCCATTAATGTGCTGATGCAGCCTTCCCTGCGGGTTGTCACCATCACTGGCCCCAATACGGGGGGTAAAACCGTCACCCTCAAAACCCTGGGGCTGGCCATGCTGATGGCAAAAGCCGGTCTGTTTATCCCCGCCCGTGAGCCGGTGGAGCTGCCCTGGTTTAAGCAAGTGCTGGCGGACATCGGGGACGAGCAATCCCTGGAGCAAAGCCTGTCTACCTTTTCCGGGCATATTCGGCGGATTGGGCGCATTCTTGACGCCATTAACCGAGATTTGGGAGTGGGAATTGGGGAGTCGGAAGCTGGCAACGGAGAGTCCCATCCGGGGAGTCAGGTATCTCCCATCCGCCTGCCTCCATCCTCCATCTCCTCCTCCCCTTCCAACTCCCTCATTCTCCTCGACGAAGTCGGCGCGGGCACAGACCCCTCCGAAGGTACAGCTCTGGCCATGGCCCTTCTCCGCTACCTGGCCGACCATACTCGCCTGACCGTAGCCACCACCCACTACGGAGAGCTCAAAGCCCTCAAGTATCAGGATGAGCGGTTCGAGAATGCTTCGGTGGAGTTCGATGTCCACAGTCTGTCTCCCACCTACCGGCTGTTGTGGGGTATTCCGGGACGGTCCAATGCCCTGGCCATTGCCCGGCGGTTGGGGCTATCTGAAGCGGTGGTTGGATCGGCAGAACAGCTGCTGGGCAACGGCTCCCAGGAGGACGTTAACCAGATCATTGCGGGCCTGGAGGAGCAGCGCAAACAGCAGGAAGCCAAATCCAAAGAAACCGAAGATCTCCTGGTGCAGACCGAAAAGCTCCACAACGAAGTACGGCGCAAGGCAGAGATGCTGAGGGATCGGGAGAAAGACCTGCGGCAGCAGCAGGAAGCGGCGATTCAGCGGGCCATCGTAGAGGCCAAGGGGGAAATTGCCAAAGTAATCCGCAGGCTGCAGCAGGGGGAGGCGACCGCTCAGGATGCCCAGAAGGCGACCGAGGCGGTGGACGCGATTGCGCAAAACCGCCTACCCCCTCGACAGGCTACCGCGGCAAAACCCAGACCCGGGTTCAAGCCAAAGGCGGGAGACCGCATCCGTATTCCCAGTTTGGGACAAACCGCCGAAGTCCTCACAGAGCCCGATGAAGACGGTAAACTCACCGTTCGGTTCGGTCTCATGAAAACCACCGTTAGCCTGGCGGATATTGAATCTCTGCAGGGAGAGAAGGCCGATGTCCCCGTTAAGCCGAAGCCCCAGGATACCGTCCCGGTCGCCCAGGCAGCGCCCCCGGCTCCCCTGGTTCGGACCTCTAGCAACACCTTTGACCTGCGGGGCATGCGGGTAACGGAAGCCGAATCGGTACTGGAAGATGCCCTGGCCACAGCCAGTGGTGCCATCTGGATCATCCACGGCCACGGGACGGGCAAACTGCGGCGCGGAGTGCACGAGTACCTGAAGACCCATCCCCAGGTCCAGCGGTTTGAGGCCGCAGACCAGGCCGATGGCGGTACCGGGGTTACGGTGGCCTACCTGTAGCCCTAGCCCTGCTCCCTGACGCCAGCGGGGTTAACCCTGGTCAGCCAGCACCCGGCCCAGCGCCTGCAGCAAGGTATCGACTTTTTCGGGCTGGCTGTTGTACCCCATCAAGCCAATGCGCCACACCTGACCCGCCAGTTCTCCCAAACCGCCGCCAATTTCGATGTTGTAATCCTTGAGCAGGGTTTGGCTGACCGCTTTGGCATCAACCCCTGCCGGAACCCGCACGGTAGTCAGCGTGGGCAGACGAACCGCCTGAGCCACATGGCAGGTCAGCCCCAGGTCTGCCAAGCCATCCCAGAAATATTCCGCCGTTTTCTGGTGCCGCCGCCAGCGTGCCGCCAGCCCTTCTTCCGCCAGCAGACGCAGAGCCTCCCTTAACGCGTAGGTTAGGTTTACCGGGGCGGTGTGGTGATACACCCGCTCGCTGCCCCAGTATTTTTTGAGTAAAGAGGCATCCAGGTACCAGTTCGCCACTGGCGTTTGGCGCTTCGCCAGTTTCTCTTCAGCCCGGGGGCTCATGGTAAACGGCGAAATTCCCGGCATACAGCTCAGCCCTTTCTGACCACAGCTGTAGGCCAAATCCACCTCCCAATCATCCAGAAAAATGGGTACCCCGCCAAGGCTGGTTACGGTGTCGGTGATCAGTAGGCACCCCTGGGCGTGGCAGGCGGCTCCCAGGCCTTCCAGGGGTTGCCTTACCCCGGTGGAGGTTTCCGCATGGACAATGGCCAGCACCGCTGGATTGTAGCGCTGCAAGGCGACGGTCAGATCGTCCAGGGTAAAGGCCTCTCCCCAGGGTTTTGTCAGGGTGTGGACCTCGGCTCCGTAACGCTGGGCCATGGCCACCAGCCGATGGCCAAAATATCCTTTGACCGCCACCAGGACTTTATCCCCCGGCTCCACCACGTTTGCCAAGGTCGCCTCCATGGCGGCCGAACCGGTACCGGCTACCGGATAGGTCACGACATTGCTGGTCTGCCAGGCGTACCGCAGTAGTTCCTGCACCTGATCCATAATCGCCAGGTAGGCCGGGTCCAGATGGCCGATAGGCTGACGGTTCATGGCCTGGAACACCGTTGGATCAACATTGGAGGGGCCGGGCCCCAGCAGCAACCGCTCAGGTACCTGCAGGGGGGGCAGGGCATGACGGTGGGTGCCATTTACGGAAAACTGTTTTGAGGAAAGGGGCGATATCATGGCTTTTTTCAATTCTGATGTAGCAGTCGAAATGGTTCGACCAGGATTGTTGAGGATTCAAAGACCCAAGACAAAGCTTGCGGTCTCTGGACTCCATTCTCTAGAACCCTTTGGGCCATGCCTATTCTCTTATGGATAGGGGTTACTTACGATACGGTTTTAAGCCAAACGATAAATAAACTGCCCGGACCATTAACGTGGGGAACCTTGTCAGCCGGTATCCACTGCTCAATTTGGATCGGGCTAATTAAATCGATATGCCCTTCCATGGCTTCAACCAGTTCCTTAACAATGGCTAACCCCAGCCCAGTTCCGGGGGTCTGGCTGTTGGCCTGTACCCCCCGATAATGGCGCTCAAAAATATGGTCTTGATCCTGTAGGGGAATGCCGGGGCCCGTGTCGCCGATGGCAACTCCCTGGTAAAACCCGCCGTCGAGGTGCTGTACTAGCCCTCCTGCAACCCAGATGAGGGCACCTTTGGGGGCATATTTAAGGGCGTTATCCAACAGGTTACTGAGCACTTCCCGCAGGGCAGCGGCATCTAACCACACCTCTGGTAAATCGGGGGGAAGGTCTTGTAACAGGGGCATTTCCCTATCCTGGGCGATGGCGGTGGCTGAAAGCAACAGGGGGGCAACCACTGCTGCTATGGTGCCTGGAACGATCTCTAAATCCCGCCCCAGGCTGTGGTGCCCATGCTCCTGCCCTGGGATGGTCAAACTGGATTCCTGGGATAGTGGGGGTTGAGCCTGGTTCCCCTGATTAGACCCAGGGACTGGAGTGGGACGGGCCGGTTGATCGAGGGTCAGGTCGGGGGTTTCGGTATATTCGGCGGGTTGCTCTGCCGCAGGCAGTAGCTGTTGATGGAAGGCCGGGTTCCCCATCGCCTGGGCTAAATCGGCATCTCCCCGGGTAACGGCTTCGTCAAAGTTTTGAGCTAAATCCTGTAACCGCCCGGTTTCCCGCACGATACCTTCAGCAATAGATTGATTGGGATCCTCGGGCTGCATGCGTTTTAGCAGTAGTTTGCCAAAGGTCTGCAACGCCGTCAGGGGATTGCGAAATTGGTGGAGCAGGTCGTGAAAAGTTTGGGACTGGTCAGATTGGGTTAACTGACGCTGCTGCAGTTGACTGCTTAGCCACTGGTTGCGTTGATCCATGACGCAGGCAATGGCGAGGCTGTTGGCCACTCGCTCGGCCTGTTGATAATCTTCCCGGTTCCAGGGAGACGTTTCCCGGGTACTGACCATCACCCCCAGCATTACCCCTTCATGGGCTAAGGGTAAAATCAATGGCTGGCAGGGGTTGCCCTTGGGATTTACTCCATCCGCTGGCGGGGGGACATCTGTGGCGGTAGAAAGTGCATCTACAAAGGCATTGACCTGTTCACGCTTGGCTTTGGCAAAGCCTTCTGCTTCGTCGGTAAGGGGAGAAAGTTCAAGCTCATCAACCCCGGGACTCAATAGTTCAGGAAATCCCTGGGGAGGAGTAGGGTCATCGGGGAGGGCCTGACCCATGGTAGAAAGCACCTCCTGGAGCCCCTTCCAGAGATGGGTATTATCGGGATAGGCGACCAGCGGCACCAGGGTGGGATCGTCCAGATCACTCGATGGCTGAGCCAGGTAAACCACCGTTGAACTGGCATCTAATACCCGGCTCAGCAGTGATACCTGAGACTGACACAAAGCGATGAATTCTGAACTGGCGGACCCTAGCATAACGCCCCAATCTTGGAGTTTGACGGGAGAAAAATTAAAGTTTTGTCAAAATTTTGACAAAAATGTTCAGGCATAGTCGCGATTTTATTCGGTGTATTCCTCACTGAGACTGGGTTATAGGCAATATAGCCGAACTTTTAAGAGAAGTTGAAAATCTTATTTCTAGCCGATATACTCATCCTGGTTATCTAAATTTTGTAACCGAAACTACATCCGAACATCTACACAGAGGGAGGTAGGCAACTTGGCCAGGAGACGCAAGCGCAAGAGCCGTCGCCGTTTAGAAGGACGCCGCATTTTAGAGGCTGTTCCTCAGTATAGTATCGAGAGTGGCAACGAAAAACCTGTTACGGCTGCCCGTAACTTTATCCATTCTGAAGGAATCATGCCTCCAGCTTTGCTTTTGGTAAAGCGTAACGAGCATACTACCGACAGGTATTTCTGGGCTGAAAAGGGACTCTTTGGAGCCCAGTACGTAGAGGAAAATCATTTTCTATTTCCAAGTCTTCGAGTTTTACTTGGGGAGGAAGAGGATTCGTCTACGGTAGGAGCAACCACCCGTTAATCGGAATAAGCGGTTTATCTAATCAGGCAAAAAAGCTAGCCCTTAGGGGTTAGCTTTTTTGTTGGGCAAGAAACCTGAGACCGGTTACTGGGCTTTGAGGGCCTGTTGTAAGGCGATGAGTTCATCCCGGTGAGCCGTGACCATGGCCTGACTCTGGTTAGCCCCAGAACCATCGGCCGCAGGGGTCACTTGCAAGCTGACCTGCTCCTCTCTTCCTGCCCTTTTCCAGTAGTACAGGCCAGACACCGGGGCCAGCACCGTCAGGGCTAGGAAAAGCAGCCCCAGGTCTGGAAATACACTGGCTAAAACCAGGGCCAGGCACAGCAAACCAATGGCCGCCAGAGTGGTTAAAAAAATTGCCAGGAAAGGGCTAGGGCGCACCATGCCCTGGAGTTTGACCTGGCGGGTGGTAACGTCTGCTGCTTGGACCCTGTAGGCTCGGGCCTCAAAATGTTGGGTTAGCTCCTGAAGCACAGCAACCGGTGCAGCGGGTCTGGTGAAGGTTAAGGTTTCGGTGCGGTCTTTGGTGGACGCTCGAATGAAAAAGAACAGTCCCACCATCATCAACAGCGTCAGAAAGAATGTGGAATATGTGGAAGTTTCAGTCACGGGACTCAGTAAGAGGTACCTCTTTACATTACGAAATATTGCGCCTTTCAGGTAGGGGAATGGGCTAAACAAAAAAGGAGCAGATTCCTGCTCCTAGAGACAACAGATGCTTGATTACCCTGCCGTTCAGCGACCAGGTGAGGACATTGCCCGACTTTCCTGGTAAGCTACGGCTTTTGTTGCTTCTCCCATGTAGTTTTTCCAAAACTCTGAGAGCTCTTCAGCCCTCATCCGCCAGTCAGGGTTCAGGCGATACATGCGCCGAGGCCGTCCTCTGCCCTCGACCTTTTTCCAATACCCGTCTACCGCATTTTCGTCTTCCAAAAACTTGAGGGCACCGTATAAAACAGTATCGGAAAGACGATAGTTAGGATACTGGCGAGTTAGCCACTGTATAAGTTCTGTGCCGTAGGAGTCTTGACGCAAGAGCACCGTCAGAACGTAGCATACCGCTAACTCTTTGTTTAGGTAGATCGGCGGTGGATCCTCGAAAAACTGATAGATATCTTCAAATTTCATGGGATCGCTCCAGGTAGGCTATACATCAGCTTGAGGAAAGTCAAGCCACACCAACACAAAACAATCAGCGGTAATCAAGCCTTGCCCAGGCTCAAATTAGCGTTTTTCCCGGGAGAAACACGTCTTAAGCTGGACTGGAGGTATCTAGGCAGGCCTTGGGCCAACCTTGAGATACCTCAAGATGGGACTAGGTGATGATTGGGGCTAAGTAAACCGCACACCCCTGGCTGGTTTGTGCTGGGAAATACTTGCCCAGATTGACCCAGTTTAGGCCCCCTTTTGAGAGGTCTATTCTAGGAACAAACGCGGACTTACACCTGACTGATTTGTAGGTCAATTCTAAACACAGGTGATCCCCTTGGAGCATCCTTGGTGCCAGATAGTTACTATTTGCAAATTTTTTTAGACATTATTAAATATTCGTGGCCAAAGATAATTCCCGATCCCCGGTGAAACGATTAGTCATCCAGCTTGGGGAGTATTTCATCCGGTGATCTCCCGTCCTGAAATCACATCCTTATTGTTGTCGGCCAATTGCTGTTAATGGACGGCTAAATCGTTTTTTACGGCCAAATCTCCTTTAGATCCCGTTGATCCCAGGTTATTTTGGCCGTTATCTGGTGGCGGACTTGTCTTGGCTGTCGGGAATCGGACTGAGGTTGTTGGTCCAAAATAGAATACGGTCATTATCTGAAGCGACCAGACCGATATTGACGGGCCCTATGGTGTAAACCTCTCGGGCAGCAACCGCTTGGATGTCAACCGGACGACCATAGGTCTGGATCGCCTGTAAAAAGTTAACCAGGGTATCAGTACTATTGTCGGCCACAACCACATCATCCACAGCAACTCCATCCTGCTGGGCGCGAAACTGGGTCGCTACCATGAGCAGGTTAAACCGTTCGACCACTTCGCGATCGCTAAAGGGGGGAGCATCTAACCCGATGGTAGCTAACCGTTCCCCTGGGGTGTAAATCAGTTGGTTGGGGCTAGCATCCACAAAAACCTGAATGCAGGGTTCTTCCCCTTCGATGACGCAGGATTCGCCGGTAACGTAGTTTGCCGCCGAGAGAATGCGCACTACGAAGTCCTGGCCGGTACTGATCCGGTTGAGCAACCGCTGCAGTTCTCGATTGCCAATCCAAATCACCTGCTGGTTGAGGGGAGTCCCCGGGGCAATGCGCTGCAGGGCCCGAAAGTTGGCCTCGGCTAAGAATTGGTCCAGAATTTGCTGGGCCTGATCGGGATTTTCAGCCCGCAAAATACCCGAAACTAACTCCTCATTGCGTCCCAGGGCAATATTGCCCCGAAACAATCCCTGATATTGTTCTTCCAATTGAGCAACCTGCTGCTCTAAAAAAGCCTGTTCTTTTTCTAAATTCGCCAGCCGGACCTCCCGTTGGGAAATGGCGCGATCGCGCTGGGCGATTTCTTCATCCAGGGAGGCAATGGTGGCGTCCCGTCGGGCAATTTGTTCGTCGATGATGGCCTGTTGCGCTAGCAGCCGATCACGCTCTGTCCGCAGATTATCGGTAGTTTGCCTGAGGTCCTGGGCCTGTTCTGAAACATTCGCGAGCTGTTCTCGGGTTTGCTGTAGCTGGGCCTGGGTTTGTTCTTGCTGTTGAACGGCCCGGTCGAGAAACTGATTAATTTCCCTGAGACGTTCCATGGCCCGTTCTCGCTCTTCCCGGGAAGATTTCAGGTCGGCCTCGACTTCCGTCTGGGTGTCGCGGGCATTCGCCAGGTTAGCTTCGGCCTGGGCCAGATCTTCTTGAATTTCCCCCAGCTCAAAAACGCCCGTACGCAACTGGCTACTCACACCAAACAACAGCGCCAGGGTAGAAGCTGAGATGACGCTGCCGGTGGCAATACTGACCACGGTGGCGGTTTGTTTGGGCCTCAGATTGAATAGGCTAAGGCGGGCTTTGCCGACCTTCATGCCAATGCGATCGCCAAGGGTGGCAATTACTCCGCCCAGCAACAGCACCGCAATTATCAAAACATATCCAGAAACCATGCACCGGTGTTTGGCGAGTTCCCATACACTCTACTCTATGGGGGTTGAAGGTTGAAGATTTGGCTGGATTGCCCCTGTCTCGGTTCCCCTGGGGGTGCAGAAACCCTGCTTTGATGCTGAAACAACAGGGCAAAACCGACGGGGTCCCCCCCCCGCAGCTCCGATTCATAGGCGAGCACAGCTTAGGTAAATTGCTGGCTCAGGTTTACGGGATCATGGACCGTAATCTTCTTTTTGTAGATAGAAATCATGCCTTCCTGGCGCAGGTCCCCCAGCAGGCGGGTCACGGTGACCCGGGTTGAACCAATAGCCTCGGCGATGGCCTGGTGGGACAGCTTCAGGTCGATGGTGATGCCATCTTGACTGGGAACGCCAAAGTCCCGACAAAGAATCAGTAGAAAACTCACTAATCGAGAGCCCATGTCGCGGTGGGCCAGGGTTTCGATCATCATCTCAGTCTGTAAGATTCGAGATGATAAGCCCCGCAGCATGACTAGCGCCAGCTCAGGGTTTTCTTCCAGGGCCTGCTCTACCTGCTCAATGGGGAGGGACAGAAGCTCAACCGGAGTAAAGGCGACGGAATGATAAAACCGGTCAGAACGGTTGCCCGTAATCAGCGAT
Organism: uncultured bacterium; assembly: GCA_964590465.1. Classification (GTDB taxonomy): domain Bacteria; phylum Cyanobacteriota; class Cyanobacteriia; order Phormidesmidales; family Phormidesmidaceae; genus CAZPYG01. The sequence goes on from CAZPYG010000045.1 coordinate 21,305, forward strand.
AGAACTCCGAAGACGCTGTTTTCCCTTAACAGGGCAACGGTAATTTCTTCGCCGGCCTCATACACTCGAGACAGCTTGACCGCTCCCTTAAGCAAGAAGTAAACCCGTTCGGCTGGGTCCCCCGGAAAGAAAATCGTCTTTCCCCGCTCGTACGACTCTACGACCGGAGGAAATGCTCCCCCCGAGAGTTGTCGAAATACATTGGCCAGTGGTTGATCTTGGGTCACTACCATAACGTTCTGCTAAGACCACTCCGCGAACCGGACTATTTATCGAGCGAGCGACAACGTTTGCATTCCTATAACGCCTTGAACCATTGCCTAGGTAGGCCTTAAGCATAGGTCAAACCAGGGGAAATGAAACAGTGTCTAATGCAAACGTTCCATGACTTTAGAACACTTAACCTCAAGGGAGAGGGGCAAGTTTGTATACCACACTACTTTGCTGCCCCGGCTGGATTTTTTTCTTTCTATTTACCAAAAATTGCTGTGGAAACCCTGAAAAAGAATGAAAATTCAAGGACTCGGACTATACCCGACTAAAAAGGTCGGGTATGTTTGACCCTGGTTTTTGCCTTGTGTTAGACTCCGGCTACCTTTGCAGATCAGTAGTCTGCGCCTGTGAAGTGAATTATTTCCCTAGACGTTTAAGTTGTTTCCCAGCCGTAGCCCGGCTCTAACTGTTATGACCCAGTCCATCGAACGTTCCATTCCAGACCAGATCCAAGACAAAACCTTCACTGCCCTCACCTGCCGGGAATGCGGTGAGTCTTACGAGTTAGGGGCTAAGCATGTATGCGAAGATGTGTGCTTTGGGCCTCTGGAGGTTGCCTACAACTACGATGTGATTCGCCGCCGGGTGAGCCGCAGCACCATTCAGGCGGGGCCTAACTCCATTTGGCGATACAAAGATTTTTTGCCGGTTGACTCCGAAAATCCGATTGATGTGGGTACCGGCATGACGCCGCTGGTGCGAGCTAATCGTCTGGCTCGGCAATTGGGACTGAAGGAGCTCTACATCAAAAATGATGCCGTCAACATGCCGACCCTGAGTTTCAAAGACCGGGTGGTGTCGGTGGCCCTGACCCGCGCCCGAGAGTTGGGTTTCTCGACGGTGTCCTGCGCCAGCACCGGCAACCTGGCGAACTCGACCGCTGCGATCGCGGCCCACGCCGGCCTCGACTGCTGCGTGTTCATTCCCGCTGACCTGGAGGCTGGTAAGGTACTGGGCACTCTAATCTACTCCCCTACGGTGATGGCCGTTCAGGGCAACTACGACCAGGTCAACCGCCTCTGTTCCGAAGTTGCCAATACCCACGGTTGGGGCTTTGTGAATATCAATCTGCGGCCCTACTACTCCGAAGGGTCTAAAACCCTGGGCTTTGAGGTCGCTGAGCAGTTGGGCTGGCGTTTGCCCGACCACATTGTAGCGCCCCTGGCTTCTGGCTCCCTGTACGGCAAAATCTACAAGGGTTTCCAGGAGTTCATTAAAGTCGGTCTGGTAGATGATAAGCATGTCCGCTTCAGCGGTGCCCAGGCCGAAGGCTGTTCTCCCATTTCCCAGGCGTTTAAAGCAGGCCGAGATTTTGTCACCCCGGTGAAGCCCAGCACCATTGCCAAGTCCATCGCCATTGGCAACCCGGCAGACGGCATTTATGCCCTGGATATTGCCCGTAAGACCAACGGCAACATTGAAGATGTCACCGACGCCGAAATCATCGCAGGCATGAAGCTGCTGGCCGAAACGGAAGGCATCTTCACCGAAACCGCCGGGGGTACCACCATTGCCGTGCTGAAGAAACTGGTCGAAGCGGGCAAGATCGATCCCGAGGAATGCACCGTAGCATACATCACTGGCAACGGACTGAAGACTCAGGAGGCTGTCCAGGGCTATATTGGTGAACCGCTAACCATCGAGCCCAAACTAGATAGCTTTGAGCGGGCGTTGGAACGGGCGCAAACCCTGAATCGTCTGGAATGGCAGCAGGTTCTGGTGTAATCTTTGAATTTTCAGAATTCAGGAAGACCTGGCGGGTTGTTTATCCCCTCTGGTGATCTTCGGATCGGCTGTTAAGTTCACCTTCATAAGGGGACTTGAGTTCCCTGAATGTTGCTGTCGGCCAACCTGTCGTTTTTTTTGTTGTATCCATTGAAATGGCTGTAAAAGTTCTCATTCCTACTCCCCTGCAAAAGTTCACCAACAACCAGGCTTCCTTAAGCTGTGACGGTGGCAACATTATCGAACTGCTAGATGCCCTGGAAAGTAGCTTCCCTGGGATTAAGGCTCGCCTGTGCGACGACCAGGGAGAACTGCGTCGGTTCGTCAACTTCTACGTCAATAGCGAGGATATTCGCTTTTTGGATGGTAAGGATACCGCCCTCAATGACGGTGACGAGGTTAGTATTGTGCCTGCGGTGGCGGGGGGCTAGGGTTAGCCCTGGTCTATTGCAGGTCGTAAATTGTTAGGGAAACCTTGCCTGGTCAAGGAAAGCGTTCAGTTTCGATTGGACAACTTAAACGTTAGAGGGTACCGAAAGTGTTTCGGTACCCTTTTTCTTGGTTAGGAACGAGAATTTTATTAAGAGCCTATCCGAAAACCTCAGCGGAACAGAAAATGATAACGGTGCTTAATCATAGCCTCGGTCCAGGCAGAGATGACAAACTTCGCCGTCCTCTATATCAGGTGGGATGCGCCCCTGTGCTTCTAACGTGGCCTCAAACAGTTTCATCTCGTGTCGATGAAAAGAGTTGAACGCAATGATTTTAAGTATGAATTGTGCCTAAACGAGGGAACGATAGGACAGGGCAAGCAGAGCGACCAACCGCCTGGTCTGGTTAAGGTAGTTGCCAAAGACTTGGTGATTTGCATCAGTTAAACCTCTGAGTCTTGCCTGAGGCTCTTCCACTACCTCACTGTAAAAAATAGCGGGATAGTCTAAAAGAATCTAATCAGTACATACAGCGCAAGGATTGCCAACTGAGAACCCGCTATGGGGAGGCCGTAGGACAAGAAGGTCTGGAAAGAAATTCGCTTGCCATGCTGCTCTGCAATCCCTGCGGCCACAATGTTAGAGGATGCGCCTACCAGGGTCCCATTGCCGCCTAGCGTAGCTCCGTACATCATGGCGTAAAACAATGGCAATACGGCTACTGGAAGCGTTCCAGTAAAATTTGGGTCAAGAATTTCGGCATTCGCCAGGCCTACGTTAACGACATATTCTTTGAGTAAGGGCACCATTGCAACTACCAGGGGAATATTGGGCACCAGGCTAGAGAGTGCTCCCACCAGCAGTAGTAGCAGAATGGCACCGAGGGCAATATTCTGCCCTAGTATGAAGGCCAGAACTCCGGAGGCAGCACTCAGCACCCCCGTTTTCTCCAGTCCCCCAATCAGCACAAAGGTGCTCATGAAAAAGATCAGAGTGCTCCAATCCACGTCTCGCAAAATGTTTTGGATGGAGTCGATGTGGCTGTGGTGGTTAATCAGCAGGCACAGGGCTGCCCCCGCCAGGGCTACGGTGGCCGGGGCAATGGGTATCGGCAGGGACTCGCCAATCACGAAAAATAGCAGCACAAACGCCACGGTAATGCTCCCCAGAATCAACATGCGGGGATGGTTGATTTTGGGATGGGGAAGCTGGTTCAGATTATCTAAACGCTTGTGCCAGATGGTGGGAAACAGGATAGGCAGCATCACCACAATGGCGGCCAGGGCAATGACACCGCCCAGGGAGAGCGATCGCACATAGTCCACAAAACTAATATTCACCGCATCCCCGACAATAAACGTGGCCGGGTCCCCCACCAGGGTTAGCAAACCTGCACTGTTGGCGACGAACACCATCAGAATCAGCAGGGGCACAAAGTTGACCCCCAACTCCGTGGCAATGGGGGGAATCAGGGGGGCCAGCAGCATCACGGTGGTAGCGTTGGGCAGCACCGCACAAATGGGAGCAGTGATAGCCACAATTCCCAGTAGCAGGCGCTTACCCTGTCCTCCGGCTAGCACCACCATCTGGGTCGCCAGGTATTCGAAAATGCCCGTGGGTTCAAAGGCGCGCACCATCACCATGACGCCAAAAAAGAGAGCCAGAGTGGCATAGCTCTGGGCAATGTAGTCCACCGCTTCCGTCAGGGTGAGGATGTTGAGGAACAGCAGCACCAGCGCCCCTAACATAGCCGCAATGGTGAGGTGCAGCCGCTCGGTGATGATGCAAACCATGACGCCGACAAAAACCGCCAGCGATGCAGAAGCAGACCAGCTTTCCATGGAAGTCTCCTGGGTGAAGGGATAGCTGAGCCACCAGATCAGGAGACCGTTAATCTCCTCTCAAGGCCGACGAAGTTAGCTGACGGGCTAGGGGTGAGAAGTCCCCCCCCTGCATGGCAGGGTTCGCCCCAAAGGTGGTTCCTCCGCTCCGGTCTGTGACCGCATTAGGCCGATGGCTCAGATGATCAATTTTTCTGAGAGTAGCACTAATTTTTAGAGCTGACAATCTGACAGCGGGTGGTTGAAGCCAGGCCCACAGTTGCGGCCCTGGCGGGGATGGATGTGCGCTCACCTGGAACCACGCCGAAGTTTCCAGAACCATCGCAGGCCACCGATTGCCACTGCCAATCCTGCCAGGGCTAGCCCAAGTGAAACCCGCTGGTCTCCACGCTGCTTTGCCAGGAGTTCGGGCGTGGGATCGGGGTACGGCATTGATGCCGTTGCGTACCAGAGCAGACCGCAGATCACGAGAACCATGGCCAGCACTAGCGTAATGGTGGCGACAATACGTGATGTCTTCATGCAGCCTAACGATTGAGATGAGATGAGTACTTCAGTGCAGCTGGCGCCCCAGCATTAGTAGCCATGGATGTGCCCCTGATGGGTAGGAGGTGACTTTAATCTTAGCAATCTCATCTGGCTTGAGGGTCTACCGCAACCGCTGCTTTAGCCAGAAATCAAGCATGGGTAGGGCGATGCGGTAGCTGTACTGGGGACCATAGATCAACCCCTTCTGCTCCAGGCTGGTGAGGGCACCCTGCAGCCCACCGCCCCGAGAGAGCTGGTGTTTTTTGATGTAGGCGTTAGATTGAGGACTGTCCGTAGGATCTAAGGCAAGGCTTTCCAGCACTCTGGCCTGGGTGGGGGGCAGCAGCAGCAGCAGGGCTTCGAAGGTAACGCCCATGTCATGCACCAGGGAGAGCATGCTGCTGTGCACCTGGTGGGCCTGGATCAGGCCGGGGAAGGGTGGCGCCATCGCCCTACAATCCAGCCAGATCCGCTGAGCCAGGGTGATGGCATTTTTCACATGGCCCTGCACGTAGCTCAAAAACAGCTCCAGGGCGTCGCTTTCCGGGTCAAACTTGAGGCCAGCGGTGGCCATGCTGCTGATAATCCAGTGCTGTAGCTCCCGGTCATCCAGGGGCGCCAGGGCAATCACCGGGTGCTGGCTGGCGTACATCCAGGGCTCGGCTACCGTGGCCACCAGGGCATAGCTGACCCGGCTCTGGCGCTGAATCTCTTGCCGTAGATAGGTTTCCCACTTGCCCTGGCGGTCCCAGGATCGGATGTGGGGAAAGTTATAAAATACAATCACCACCTGACAGTTGAACCATTCGGCCAGCTGCTGGGGCAGGGCGAGCAGCCCTTCAAACAGGGGCCATTCTTTGCCCACCATTTTCGGCCACACCAACCGAGCCTGGGGGGAGAGGGTCTGGTCCAGGGTCAGGGGTTGGTTCAGGCTCCACTGCTGAATTTTGGCCAGTTCCTCCGGTTCCGAAAAGGCGCTGATCAGGCCATCTGCCAGAAAGCGCAGGAATTGCCCGGCATTGCGGCAGCGCAGAAAATCAATTTCTAAAGACCGGCAGCCCTCTTGCCTGGCAGCGGTACGAATTAGGGTGTGCCTGCCAATCCCCGGTACCCCCGTCACCACGAAGTCGCTGTCATTGTGCAACAGGGCTCGAACCTGCTCCAGTTCCACTTCGCGGCAAATCAAGGACTGAGGAACAAAAGGGTTCATTTCAATCTTTTTACAGATGACACTATTTTTTAGTGCTATAACACTTAATCAGGTACTCACGAATCGTACCATTCCCCTTTTCGAGGTTAACAATACCTGTGGTTTCGACTCAACACTCTGACTCGGCAACGGGCGTCGTTTCCGCCCCTGCTTCAACGCACTGGCATGCCCTCAGCCCCCAGCAGGCTACCGTCCTGCTCGAAAGCAGCCCCGAGGGCCTGAGCCACAGTGAAGTTCAGCAGCGACTGCAAACTTTCGGTGCCAACGAACTCAAGGAAGGGGCCAGCCGTAGTCCCCTGGAGATCTTGTGGGACCAGTTCAAAAACATCATGCTGCTGATGCTGATTGCAGTGGCGCTGGTGTCCCTGGTGCTGGATCTGCAGGAGGGAGGCTTCCCGAAGGATGCAATCGCCATCTTTGCCATTGTTATCCTCAACGGGCTGCTGGGCTACCTGCAGGAAAGCAAAGCTGAAAAAGCCCTGGCTGCGCTCAAAAATATGACCTCCCCCCGGGTCCGGGTGATTCGCGACGGCCAGGAACAGGAAGTAGACGCCAAAGCCCTGGTGCCCGGAGACATCATCCTGCTGGAAGCGGGAGTGCAGGTACCCGCCGATGGCCGTTTGCTCAACGCCGCCAATCTGCAGATTCGGGAAGCGGCCCTGACCGGCGAAGCGGAAGCCGTCACCAAGCAAACCGACCGCACCCTGCCGGAAGACGCTCCCCTGGGGGACCGCATCAACCTGGTGTTCCAGGGTACCGAAGTGCTGCAGGGGCGAGGCACCGTCCTGGTCACCCGCACCGGCATGGAGACGGAACTGGGCCGCATCGCCACGATGATTCAGTCCGTTGAGTCGGAACCGACCCCCCTGCAGCAGCGCATGGGGCAGTTGGGCAACGTACTGGTGACCGGCTCCATGGTACTGGTGGCCCTGGTGGTGGTGGCCGGACTGGTGCGCACCGGCGACCTCAGCCTGTTCGACGAACTGCTGGAAGTCTCCCTCAGCATGGCCGTAGCGGTGGTGCCGGAAGGCTTACCCGCCGTCATCACCGTCACCCTGGCCCTGGGCACCCAGCGCATGGTGCGCCGCCACGCCCTGATTCGCAAACTACCGGCAGTGGAAACTCTGGGTTCCGTCACCACCATCTGCTCTGACAAAACCGGCACCCTGACCCAGAACAAAATGGTGGTGCAGCAGGTGCACACCCTCGACGGTGAGTACCAGGTGACCGGGGAAGGGTACGCCCCTGAGGGGGAGATTCTGGCCAGCGATCAGCCGGTTTCCCCCTTAAATATCCCAGCGTTGCAAAACCTGCTCATGGCCAATGCCCTCTGCAACGACGCCAAATTGACCCAGGTCGGCAACACCTGGTCTATCCTGGGGGACCCCACCGAGGGGGCACTGCTGGCCCTGGCCGGGAAAGGGGGATTTGATCCCAACCAGGGGAGTGGTCAGGGCGATCGCATCGCTGAAATTCCTTTTACCTCAGAACGTAAGCGTATGAGCGTGGTGGTGCAGTCCCGGCCGTCAGCTACCTGGCCTCTGCCTGCAGGACTCATCATGTTTACCAAAGGTTCCCCCGAACTCGTTCTGGAGCGGTGCAGTCAGGGACAGCAAAGAGACCGGCAGGTTCCCCTCGCCGACAACCTGCGCCAGTCCGTACTGGAGCAAAACGACACCATGGCCTCCCGAGGGCTGCGGGTGCTGGGCTTTGCCATGAAGCCCCTGTCAGAAATTGTAGATCCCGAAAACTTAGAATCCGAAGAGCAGGACCTGATCTGGCTGGGTCTAGTGGGGATGCTGGATGCTCCCCGATCCGAGGTACGCCCGGCGGTGGCGGCCTGTCGACGGGCAGGCATTCGCCCCGTGATGATTACCGGCGACCACCAGCTCACCGCCAAGGCTATTGCCGAAAGTCTGGGTATTTCCCAACCGGGGGACGTGATTCTTACCGGCCAGGATCTGGCTCGACTCAATCCTGACGAACTGGAGCAGACCGTTCCCCACGTTAGCGTCTATGCCCGGGTTGCCCCGGAGCACAAACTGCGCATCGTCCAGGCGCTGCAAAAGCAGGGAGAATTTGTCGCCATGACCGGGGACGGCGTCAACGACGCCCCAGCCCTGAAACAGGCGGACATCGGCATTGCCATGGGCATTACCGGCACCGACGTCAGCAAAGAAGCCAGCGACATGGTGCTGCTGGATGACAACTTCACCACCATCGTGGCGGCGACGGAAGAAGGCCGGGTGGTGTACGACAACATCCGCCGGTTCATTAAGTACATTCTGGGCAGCAACATCGGCGAAGTGCTGACTATTGCTGCGGCTCCCATCATCGGGTTGGGCGGCGTCCCCCTCACCCCCCTGCAAATTCTCTGGATGAACCTGGTGACAGACGGCGTCCCCGCCCTGGCCCTGGCCATGGAACCGGCAGAACCCAACGTCATGCAACGCCCCCCCAATAACCCGAGGGAAAGCATCTTCGCCCGTGGCTTGGGAGCCTACATGGTGCGGGTCGGCATTGTGCTGGCCATTCTATCCATTACCCTGATGGCCTGGGCCTATCAGTACACCCATGCCCCCGGCTATCCCCGCGACCCCAACACCTGGAAAACCCTGGTGTTTACCACCCTTTGCCTGGCCCAGATGGGCCACGCCCTGGCAGCCCGATCCAACATCCGCCTGACGGCGCAGTTGAGTCCCCTGTCGAATCCTTTTATATGCGGGGCCGTACTGCTAACGACCGGGCTGCAAATCGCGCTGATTTACGTGCCGCCGCTGCGGGGGTTCTTTGGTCTATATCCCCTCTCAGCCACGGAACTGGGCATTTGCTTCGGCTTCAGTGCCCTGATGTTTGTCTGGCTGGAGGCTGAAAAACTGGTCTTTCAACTGGTGGCAAGGCGGAAAAACTTGTCCTCTAAATAGGAACGTCAGCGCTACCCCTGGTTGCCGCAACGGGTGGCGCAGTTTCAGTTTTCGTCGATGCTGGCGCGACAAATCCTCAGCAACTTGAGACGAGTCACGCGGGTACCTGCCCATCAGGATTTTGGATCGCCCTGAGAAATGGTGGAAAAGTTCTCAAACCAGCCCCTTCGCCAGAAGAAATAAATCAATCCCGCTGCGATGGCATACTGCCCGGTTGGTCATAGGCATAGTCTACGTAGCTACGAGATGACCCCTCATCCGCCAGCCAAGCCTCACTATCGGGGAGATTTACCATGGCAGTCTCTTTAGAGTTGCGACTTAAATAGACTTATATAACTTATGGCTCCCACGAGATTTGAGAAGCTGCCCTCTGGCAGAGTTGGAGACATCTTGTGGTAAACCAGCCAGGCTCGCCCTCACCCCCATAGACCTGGGCTGCTTTTTGCTCCCCTGCTCCCCCCTAAAGAGGCCGATACACCCGGTAGTTAATGCTCGGGAAAATGTTATCCACCGCTTCCACCTTCTCCAGCCAGCCGGAATCGATCTTGCCGATCAGGATATCTTCCCGCAGCTTCTGGAACCGCATCAGGTGAGAGCGGGTGCGGCGCACGGCATAGGGCACCATCGTCCCGGTCCGCATGATGAAGGCCCAGTCGGAGGATTGGGCCAACAGCAGTTCCCGCGCCGCCTGGTTGAGGGCGCGCCATTCCAGCTCATCCACCGGTTCCCGCTTGGCCAGGTCAATCATGCGCTCGGCGGCTTTGTGCAGGTGGGGGTAAATCCAGGAGTTGGTTTCGTTCAGCCAGTATTCGTGGAAGCCCTTGTAGCCCCAGCTGGACTGGGACGGACGGCACACCTGCTGGGTGGGATTGTCGCGCAGGTAGTCGGCCAGGTGGGTCATTTCGTAGGTGCTCTGGTCAAACCAGGTCTTGCGGAACAGGTAATCGAGGAACCAGGGCCCTTCGTACCACCAGTGGCCGAACAACTCCGCATCGTAGGGGGACACCACAATCGGCGGACGCTGCATCAGCCCGTGCAGGTAGCCGACCTGCTGCTCCCGGTTGTACATGAAGTTGGCGGCGTGGTCGGCGGCTTTTTCCCGGGCCCAATAGGGGTCGTACCATTGCTTATCCGAGAGGCCCAGGCCCTTGCCGGTAATCTTGTGGTACTTGATGCCCACATTTTTGCGCTGGCCGTTGGGCATCACATAGGGCTTAATGTACTCGTATTCCGCATCCCAGCCCAGGTCTCGGTAGAATTCCCGATATTCCGGCGCACCGGGATAGCCCACCTGGGACGACCACACCTGCTGGGAAGATTCATGGTCCCGACCAAAGGCGGCCACCCCTGCTTCCGTGAAGATCGGGGCGTAGGAGCCAAACCGGGGGCGGGGACGGGCGTAGAGAATGCCATGGCCATCGGTGAGGAAATAGCGCAGACCGGCATCCGCCACCATACGCTCCAGCCCTTCGTAGTAGGCGCATTCTGGCAGCCAGATGCCCGAGGGGGGACGGCCAAAGTTTTCTTCGTAGTGCTCAACGGCAACTTTAATTTGTGCCCACACCGCTTCGGGGTACATCTTCATCAGCGGCAGGTAGCCGTGGGTGGCCCCGCAGGTGATGATTTCCAGGTTGTTGCTGTCCTGAAACTGCTTAAAGGCGGTAACTAGGTCGCCGTTGTAGCCTTCCCAAACGTTGCGGACGTAGTTAAATTCCTGGGCATAGTGCTCGGCCAGATAACGAACGTGACCATTGTGGACATTGCGCTCCACTTCCAGCTCAGTCAGTTCTTCCAGTTGGGCCAGGTGCTCGTCAAAGCGCTCCTGCAGCAGCGGATCTCGCAGCATCGACACCAGGGGCGGGGTCATGCTCATGGTGATTTTGAAATCGATACCATCGCGCTTCAGCCCCTCGAACATGGTGATCAGGGGAATGTAAGTCTCGATGATGGCTTCATAGAGCCATTCCTCTTCGAGCACATAGTCACTCTCGGGGTGACGAACGTAGGGTAAGTGAGCGTGAAGAACGAGCGCGAGATATCCGATAGCCATAGGTGCCGTTGAGGGAAGTGAACTGAAATAGCGGACAACGTAAGCTGATTTGCGTTAACAAAGCATGACCGTTGACAAGATTCTAAAGCAAAAGTTAAGCGTTTTAGTCCGGCCAGGTTGCATTCATGGAATAGAAATGTTAAGCCGTCTTAACTAAGTTTTGTGTAGCCCCATCTGATATCTCACGGTGCCGTACCCCAGACCGTCCAGGGAGAACTCTTTGAAAAGAAATATTTCAATGGGCCTTTCCATCGGGAGTATTGTCCCCAAAGAGGCAGGAGCATAGAGGATGGAGAATTCCCTTAAAAACTATGCAGCCTCGATTGAGCAACATTTGCAGCAACTTACTCAAGGCCTCAGCTATCTTAATCCTGATGATTTCTGTCCTGGGCTGGGGGGAAAGGGCCGCTTGGGCGCTATCTTACCCTGGACTATCCAGTTCAAATGTTCCTTCTATATATTTGGCAGACACCGGGGTAGATATCTCCCTGGTTGATCAATCCTCCGGGCTAGAAACGACCCTGGATCAGTTCCTAAAGGGAATTCCCCGGGGTTACTACGGTCTGCGAGATATCGACCAACTCAAGACTCGTCTCAAAGAAACAGATCTTGTCGTGATTGATGTGCGGGAGCCTTCTGAATATGCTGCCGGACGTATTGATGGGGCCATCAACATTCCCCTGCGCGCCCTGGTGCAGAATTTGGATCAGGTGCCTAAAGACAAGCCGGTGATGCTCTACTGCTCTAGCGGCTATCGCACTGGCATGGGAGTGATGACCCTGCAACTGTTGGGATATGGCAATGTAGAAGGCTTCCCGCCCAGCTACAACGGTTGGACAAAAGCACAGTAGCTGAGCCAGACAGGTTTACTCGTATTCATCGCACGTATTCATCCAGAAAGTAGCTACAGCTGTAAACCCAATAACCCAACCAGTGCAGTTCTAGAAACCCGTACCTCAGCCACCGTGTGAAACTCGTTATACATCTTTACAATAATTAACAGTTATCAATGATATCTGTTCTCCTTATCACTAAGGTGTTCGCTGTCGTTGATGTCCTGTCGCTGCAGATGATTTAGGCGGTGCCCTACCAAGGGGCATCGCTCCCGGTTACAGCCACGACCCGTGGGGCAGCGACTCTATATGTTAAGGAGAGCGAGTGATGCAACTGTTAATTGTGCGCGGACTGTTCTGGCTGGTAACGGAGCTGGTCCTCTCTATGGTGGAGCTCGATCAGCTGGCGGACTACAGCGAATTTATTTTTCGCCTGAAGGATGACATGGCCCTGCAGCGAGAAAAAATTGTCAGGTTGCTGAAGCCTGAAGATATGCATCCGACGGTTTGTCCGTTTCCGGTTGAGGTGACGACTTCCTGTAGTCTGACTTGATGATCCCCCTGAACAATGATCCCCCTGAAAAAAATGGCTCCTGAAAGGATCTCCTTTCAATGGCCTGGTCGTGGATTATCCTAGGCGAATACCACCGTTCGGTTGCCGTAAACCAGGGTGCGATTTTGTAGATGCAGCCGTACTGCCCGAGCCAGCACAATACGCTCAACGTCTTTTCCTTTGCGGATGAGTTCTTTGACCTCGTCGCGATGGCTGATACGCACCACGTCCTGTTCAATAATGGGGCCCTCATCTAGGTCGGAGGTAACGTAGTGGGCGGTTGCGCCGATGATTTTGACTCCCCGCTGGTAGGCCCGCTGGTAGGGGTTAGCCCCCACAAAAGCCGGCAGAAAAGAATGGTGAATGTTAATCACCTTTGGGAACTGCTTCAGGAAGCCGGAAGACAAAATTTGCATGTACTTGGCCAGCACAATCAGATCGATGTTGTGCTGCTTGAGTAGCTCTAGCTGCCGCTGTTCCTGCTCGGCCCTGGTTTCTGTGTTGATGGGGATATGGTGAAAGTCGATGCCAAACTGGTCGGCGATGGGCTGCAGGTGGGGGTGGTTGCTGATGATCAACGGAATCTCAGCCTTGAACTCTCCGGCTTTATGCCGCCACAGCAAATCTAATAAGCAGTGATCCTGACGGCTGACCCAGATGGCCAGGCGGGGGATAGCATCAGAAAAATGGAGTTGCCAGTCGGCCCCCAACGGTTGGGCGATGGCATTAAAGGCTGGTCCAATAATCTCCCGGGGCAGGTTAAACCCCTCCAGTTCCCACTCCAGGCGTGATAAAAATAGCCCCGCCTCTGGGTCCCGGTGCTGGTCAGCGTGGAGGATATTACCTCCGTTGGAATAGATGAAATTCGCAAGTTTAGCCACCAGACCTTTTTGGTCAGGGCATGACACTAATAGAATCGCACTCGGGGATGCCATGGCCATCACTGAAACAAAACCATTGGTTTAATCTGCTAAGCCTATCACTCTACCAAACTAGCTTCGGGTATGGGATCCCCCGGGCATCCACCGTAAAGCCATATTGCAAACCACAACAAACCTTGTCGGCTCGTAAAGGTTCGACCGGGTCAGTGGTCACTATCCCACAACCGCATAAAAATAGAGACATATCCAGGCCACGGGTGATGCCCCAGCCTTAGCCTAGGGTAAGTTGGCCCTTTAACTTGAGAAGGAATTAAGACCATGAGCACTCCTAAGGTTGTGTACGATCATCTCAAACATATTGAGGAAGTGGATACCCTCAAAAGCGCGATGTACCGTGAAGAGGCCATTGAAGTCATTGCCGACCCCACTATCAGCCTCAAGTGGCGACTGGCCATTGCCGATCGCCTCAATGATGCCAACCATCTGCTTGCCCTGCAAACGGTGGGTGAAGACAGCTATTAAACCCTGTTATTAAAGACTTTGTCATAAAGGCTGAACAACATATTCCGTCGCCGCCAGCTGCCTCAATCGAGAAGCTGGCGGACTATATTTCAGCCTGGGTGGTGCTCTTGCCACTGGGCATAGGCCTGGCGCAGGAGAATCATCGCCTCAGCACAATCCTCAACACCTTGGGGGATAGTGATATCCGCTGCGGCCGCCATGGGAACCTGACCGTTCACTCGCCCTTAGATTGCCTTGAAGGTCAGACAAAATCTCTGTTCAGCAGTGAATCGCAATAATCCCCCCGGGCATTCACGGCCCCTGATGGGAACCCTTACCCCTTTGCTCTATGATGGGCTTGCCCTTTTCCTGTAGCCCCCAATCCTATGGCATTAACCTCCAGCTACCGAACCGAGTTTTGGCTCAAAGTTCTGGCGGTGACTGGGGTTAATTTGTTGCTGCAGGTCACGATTCTGTTATTGACCGGAGAGGGTTGGCAGAAATTTTGGGTGCTGCAGCCGGCGGGGACCTTCGAATACTGGGATACGATTCATTACGCCACATTGGCTGTGAATCCAGTGTGTCAGGGGTTTTATCTCCTTTGGCCCTGGTTGCTGCAGATGATCGCCTCACCCACCACCGTGGAACAGGCCCTGCGGGTGGCCATTCCTCTGTCGGAACTGATCTTTCTGTGCTCTCTGCCCCTGGCATTATTTACCTTTGAGCAAATTATTGGCAACCACAGGGTAGCGCTGTTAGCCTTCGTCCTCTATGCCCTGGGGCCGAATGCGATTTTCTATGCCATTGGCTATACCGAATCTCTGTTTGGATGCTTGAGCCTGCTGCTGCTGCTGGTTTTGCACCGGGCAGAACAGCCAAAACTGCTGAACCGGAGCTATCAGTTCATTGGCTATGGTGCTATTTTCGCCCTGGCCGCCCTGCTGAATCTGGTGCGACCGGCCCTGGTACAGTCAGGCTTTGCCGTTGTATTTTCCCTGGTTGCTCTGTATGGCATTCGCCGTCTCTTATCTCAAGATTCCGTCGGTCTCGCTGCCCGAGAAATTGTCCTGGCCGGGTTAGTTGGCCTCGGTAGTCTGGTGGGCTACGGCCTCTACGGTCTCTTTTGCTTAAATACTGTGGGAGATTTCTTTGAGCCGTTTCAGGCCCAGGTGCGGTGGGGCCGAACTCTGGCTTTTCGACCCTGGTTACTGTTGTTTCCCCGATCCCTGTTGTTTGACCTCCATGGGCTGTATACCGCTTTGTTGGTATTTGCGGCTCTGGGGTGGTTATGGTGGGCCGTTTTACGGCGACGACAAACCATTCTGGTCAGGCTACCCCGCCAGGGTTGGGTCTATGGGTTGTTAATTCATCCTTTGATATTTGCCGTTGTATTAGCCGCCCTAAACCGTTGGATGAAGCGGTGGATAACGGCGGTACCGGTTCATCCGACTCAGGTCCTGAAACCTCTGGCGAGTTTTACCCTGTTGTATGCCATTGGCTTTTCTGGAATTCATTCAGTAATAAATCTGCTGGCTAACTCCGGTTACTTGTACAGCACCGCCCGTCATTATTTTGCGGCCCCCTATGCTTTTATCGCCATCGGGGCTCTGCTGGCGGCATTTGCCCTACCGCAACTCCAGCGCCTGACCTGGGTGATTGCCGCAATTGGGTTGCTCTGGCTGGGAGAGCAGTGGTTCCACTATGGCTCAGGGCGATGGCTAGGGTAAGGCCGCAATTTCCCCAGGAATCCCGGGAAAAATTTTCCCTGAATCCGGGAAAACCCTTACCCCTTATATCCCCTGTAACCGAAAAAGCACTGAGGCACCTGGGAAATATTGCAAATTTTCTTGAAGAAATCCGCTAATCTTACGATGCTTTCTACGAGATTTCCGCTTTATCTTGGAAAAAGATTCAGGGTGGAATGAGCTTGGGTAGTCCTCCATCTGCTTCTAGCTCGTCTCTTTGGTGTGTCAACCTTAGCCGGATCAGAGTGCATGACCAGTAAAAGCAATATTGAACAAACCATCGATAGGATTTTTGCGGCCCGCCGTTTAACCCGTCAGGATCAGCAAATGCTGATGAATCTTTTCTCCCAGCGCCATCTGACCCCCAGCGATGCCGCTTTAATTAACCGCGTCTATGAAGCGTTGAGCCAGGGACGGTTAAGGGTCGTAGATTAATCCCCTACCTATTCTGGCGTTTACTTCGGGTTTTGAGGAAAGGCATCCACTACCAGCTCAGGATAGCCGGTTTCTGGGTCCAAAAGTCGGCGAAAGCGGAGATCAGGCAGATCTGCGATCGCGATTTCTGCCGTGGTGCGAATGAGGCATCCCGGCATGATGTGCCCAGATGAAAGTTTTCCCGTCCTATCTGCCACGGTTCCATGTAAATGAAGTCCGTGGTGCGAAAGGGTGCCCGCCAGGGAAATTAGCTCAAGGGGCCCTTCAATGAGCATTCCTCCAGGGCCATCGGCAAATCGCAGCACCGCCTGTCGGAGGCTGCCGATGGCTGTCAGGATGATGCCCGCTTCCAGGCGATGATGGTTTGCAAATTCCTTCAGGGCGAGCTTCAGGTCTTGGTCGGGCGAGAGTCTTAATCCATAGGTCTGCATGATTATCCCCTGGGCTGGGATTTTCCCTAAATTGGCTCCAGAAACATCGAAAATATCCATCCGCCACCGGCTAGCTCTGTCCAGTTACCGACAACTTCCCCGCTAGTTTCCACAATGGCCCCATTGGACTCCGTTCCCAAAATCTCGCTGGAGGGGTCTGGATCTGCAAAAACTAGGACTTCATTCCCATCATCCGTCACTACCCGTGCCTGCCCCCTCACCGGAGGTGACGTCGGGCTCACGGTAGGGGTAGGAGTGGGTCCCACGGTAGGGGTGGGGGTGGGTCC
>CAZPYG010000046.1:0-5458 GCA_964590465.1 uncultured bacterium
CATGTTCCGTCAGATGGCGAAGGACATGAAGAAGTAGACCTGGCAGGCTCAAATCTCCTAAATATTGCTTAAAGAGGAGTTCGGATACCATCACCATCCGGGTCCTCTTTTTTTTAGAAAGGGATGAATCAAAATTTGGTGTCTGGTGTCTGGTGTCTGGTGTCTGGTGTCTGGCGCCAAGGGCAAGGATCTACCCCAATCCTGGGGGCAGCTGCCTCGACAGAGCTAGCAGCAGTTCCCTCTAGGGTCCCGTAGTTTTTGCCCCGTCTCCATTAGCCACTGGATAATGGTCGTCAAATTGAGTCTGGTCAAAGAAATAGGTGGTGCGGTTTGAATTAGCTCATTCATTCCTGATGTTTATTCCTACAAATCCACAAAAGCTTTACCGGATAGGCTGAGGGGCGTAGTTTTTAATGTAATGGTCATCGGCGCATTCGGCTTGGCATAAAGTCAAGCAGTCTTTTCAGCCCATCGGTGCAATCCTGTTATAGGGCTGACGATTTAGGTTAAGTTCAGCTGGAAGATAAAGGATGGAGCGCGATGGGGGGCCTCGGGCGGATGTTCTGAGGCAAGATTAAACGCCATTGCCAAATTTTGACCTTCCCCCAGGCAACAATGCCCCCTTTTTCGTTAAGTTGTTAACGGCTGAATGAACTTCGCCCTGTTCTTCCTTGTTCCCATTCTGGAGCCTGTTTATGCTACGCCTGGAGCACATCAGCAAAATTTACCCCACTGGCGAAGTCCTGAAGGACGTGAACTGGGAAGTAAAGCCGGGCGATCGCATTGGCCTAGTCGGAGTCAATGGAGCGGGTAAATCCACCCAGCTCAAGATTGTGATGGGTGAAGTAGAACCCACCACCGGGGACATTATTCGCCCTCAAGATTTGAAAATCTCTTATCTTTCCCAGGAGTTTGAGGTCGATCCTGAACGTACAGTGCGGGATGAGTTTTGGACCATTTTTGATACAGCGGACCGGGTCCAGCATCGTCTGCATGAGATCCCGGGGCTAATGGAACAGGCTGACCCAGACCAACTGGATAAACTAATCCACGAATTGGACGAGCAGCAGCGGCTGTTTGAAGCCCTGGATGGCTACAGCCTGGAGGCCCGAATTGAGAAAATTTTACCGGAAATGGGGTTTGATCCCGCCGCCGGCGACCGCTATGTAGGGGAGTTCAGCGGTGGCTGGCAGATGCGCATGGGCCTGGGCAAAATTCTGCTGCAGGAACCGGATGTGCTGCTGCTGGACGAGCCCACTAACCATCTGGATCTGGACACCATTGAATGGTTGGAAGGCTACCTGAAAGGGCTGAACACGCCGATGGTGATTGTCTCCCACGACCGGGAATTTTTGGATCGGCTCTGCACCCAAATTGTGGAAACCGAGAGGGGCGTGTCCACCACATATCTGGGTAACTACAGTGCTTACCTGACCCAAAAGCTTGAGAACCAGACCGCCCAACTCAGCGCTTACGAGCGCCAGCAGAAAGATCTGGCCAAACAGCAGGCCTTTGTGGAACGGTTCCGGGCCAGCGCCACCCGCAGCACCCAGGCCAAAAGCCGGGAAAAGCAGCTGGAAAAAATTGACCGGATCGAAGCCCCGGAAGCCAGCGGGCGGAGCCTGCATTTTCGGTTTCCCCCGGCCCCCCGCAGCGGTCGCGAGGTGGTCACCATTGCAGATTTGACCCACGCCTATGACGAGCAGATCCTCTTTTTGGGGACGAGTCTGCTGATTGAGCGGGGCGATCGCATCGCCTTCCTGGGCCACAATGGGTCCGGTAAATCTACCCTGCTGCGGCTGATTGCCGGTTTAGAAAAGCCCAGCGACGGCAAGGTCGATTTGGGTCAGCACAACGTGATCCCCAGCTACTTTGAGCAAAACCAGGCGGAAGCCCTGGACCTGAACAAAACCGTGCTGGAAACCATTCACGATGAAGTCCCCGACTGGACCAATGAAGAAGTCCGAACCCTGCTGGGGCGCTTTCTCTTCAGTGGCGATATGGTCTTCAAAGCTGTCGATGCCCTCAGCGGCGGAGAGAAAGCCCGATTGGCCCTGGCCAAAATGCTGCTGCGCCCGGCCAACCTGATGATGCTGGATGAGCCCACTAACCACCTGGACATTCCTGCCAAAGAAATGCTGGAAGAGGCCCTACAGCATTATGACGGGACAGTGCTGCTGGTTTCCCACGACCGCTACTTCATATCTCAGGTAGCCACGAAAATAGTTGAAATCCGTGATGGGGAACTCCGTCTGTATAGGGGTGACTACCATTATTATTTAGATAAGCTTGAGGAGGAGGCTGCTGCGCAACGGCGAGCCGCCCAGGAGGAAGAGCGCAAAGCTAAAGCAGAGGCAAAGCGCCAGAAGCAAAAAGGAAAGCAGAAATCCAAAACTGCGGCTCGCAAAGCTGCCAAAGCCTAAGCTTTACAGGTTCTTTTTCTGGCTTCACTGCAATGGCTGCAGCCGTTGCCAGGCAATGATCTCCGCCATTGAAAAAGCCATCAGATCGAGGATTTCTCGGTGCTTTGCGATACAAAATCGCTGAAATTACGCCAATCTGCAGTAGAATTCCATCTATAAAACTTTTCTAAATCTGATAACAACCTCCTCTGTTGATACAAAATCGTTTGCTACTACTGGTAAAGCAAGCCCTTAAAAATTCGTTAGAACCGCCATTCTGCAAAGGCTCCAGACCTTTCAGAAGCAGAATGGTATGATCGCTGGGACGATAGTCGAAATCACAAGGATTCTTCCCTATGAGTCATGCGTCTGTTCCGCCAATGGTGCTCGTTATCCTTGACGGTTGGGGATATCGGGAAGACACTGATGGCAATGCTGTCGCTGCTGCAAAGACTCCTGTGATGGATAGTCTTTGGAATGCTTACCCTCACACCCTGATTCGCACCTCAGGTAAGGATGTGGGTCTACCTGAAGGACAAATGGGCAACTCAGAGGTGGGCCACCTGAATATTGGGGCTGGCCGCATTGTCCCCCAGGAGTTGGTGCGTATTTCAGATGCCGTAGAAGACGGCACCATCCAAGAAAACGAAGCATTACTGAATGTTTGTCAGTCAGTGCGGTATCGCAACAGCAAACTGCACCTGATTGGGCTCTGTTCAGAAGGGGGAGTTCACTCCCATTTGAATCATCTCTTCGGCCTGATTGAAATGGCCAAAGCTCAAGATATCGAAGAAGTTTGCCTTCACGTCATCACCGATGGACGGGACACCAAACCCACGGAAGGCAAAAACGCCGTCAAAAAGATTCAAGATTTTATTGGGCAAGCCGGTTTGGGGCGCATGGTCACCCTCAGCGGACGGTACTATGCCATGGATCGCGATCATCGTTGGGATCGGGTCGAAAAAGCCTACCGGGTGATTACCGAAGATGGTGAAGGTACCGGTCAAACCGCCCTGGAAGCGCTGTTGGCCTCCTATGGACAGGATGTGAATGACGAGTTTGTTGAGCCGGTGCGGTTGGCTCCCGGTGCAATTGCCCCTGGCGATGGCATCATTTTCTTCAACTTCCGGCCTGACCGGGCTCGCCAGTTAACCCATGCCCTGGTTGATCCAAACTTTGACGGATTTGAGCGGGAGCAAATTACGCCCCTTTCCTTCGTCACCATGACCCAGTATGATCCCGACTTGTCGGTGGATGTCGCCTTTGCTCCCCAAAACCTGAGCAACATTCTGGGTGAAGTTGTGGCTCAGCATGGTTTGAAGCAGTTCCGCACTGCCGAAACCGAGAAATATGCCCATGTTACCTACTTCTTCAACGGCGGTTTGGAAGATCCTTTCGCAGGGGAAGATCGGGAGCTAGTATCGAGCCCCATGGTGGCCACCTATGACAAAGCTCCAGAGATGTCGGCGGAGGCGGTGACAGAGACGGCGATCGCAGCCATTGACAAGGGTGAGTACGCCCTGATGGTGATTAACTACGCCAACCCCGACATGGTCGGCCATACCGGCCATATTGGGGCCACCGTCACTGCCCTGGAAGCCGTAGACCGCAACCTGGGACGGCTGATCGACAAGGTCGGCCAGGCTGGCGGTACCATGATTATCATCGCGGACCACGGCAACGCCGAACTGATGCGGGATGAAAACGGCAAACCCTGGACCGCCCATACCACCAACCCCGTTCCCTTCATTCTGATCGAAGGGGAAAAGCTAAAAGTTCCTGCCTTCGGCGGCGATGTCAACCTGCGGGAAGATGGACGGTTGTCAGATGTAGCGCCTACCATTCTGCAAATTCTAAACCTGCCCCAACCTGCCGAAATGACCGGACGTTCCATGTTGTTGCCTTCAGATGTAGAGGTTCGCAACAGCCGTACCCCGGTCAGGCTCTCCATCTAGAGACCTGCAGTAACGGTCCTTCCGCACCACTGGGCTGCCAGATCTCTTGACCCGGGTCTTGCATGGCCACGTCATTTCACCCACGGTCTAAATTGCCAGGCCATAACAGCCTCTCCGCATTCAAAACCAACTGGGGAGCAACTACGATATAGTAGAAAACTGTGGCTAGGATAGTTCAAGCTCTGGATATCTGAAGGTGCGATCTCCACCAGCAGAAGATCCATCGATACTACTTCTCAGCGCCAAGCACTTGTCACGCATGAAGGCATATGGATTATGGATGTTACAAATATCATCAAGATTTTATGGGCTGCTTCAGCGGTTGGGTTAACGGCCCTGGTGCTACTCCACAGTCCTAAAGGAGATGGTCTGGGTGCTCTGGGTGGCCAGGCACAGCTGTTTACCAGTACGAAGAGTGCCGAGACAACCCTTAACCGCGCTACATGGGTCCTAACGGTTCTGTTCATGGGGCTCACGGTGGTATTAAGCGGTGGCTGGCTGAATACTCCACCCACTCCGTAACCGGAACCCGTAAAATACCGTCCCAAAAAATACATCCATAAAATGTCTAAAAGCGAGGTGAGAGACAATCACCTCGCTTTAGTGTTTGCAGAGAAAGTTACCAATCCCCAGACATCACCGCAATCTCTTCTCCTGCCACCGCCATCATCACAATGGGCAGGTTTTCGTAGTTTTCTTGGCGTTCAAACAGCAGCATTTGTAAACCGCTGGAACTGGGTTCGACAGTGACAACATACTGGTTGTCTCGCCACTGAACATTCACCAATTCGTGATGAATCAACCACAACTCCGCCAAGTCTCCGGCATTGATTCGCTGGGACTGATCCCCTTCGTAACAGTCCCAAATGTGATCCAGAGCGGTCCACACCCCCGACAAATAATGGGGATCGGTACGGGCACTGAGACCGTAGGTGGTGAAGGAAAACGCTTCATGGGCCCACCAGTCTTTTGCCAGGCTGATTAACGTTTCATCCTGTAGCCCCTCCTGGTAACGCCCCATCCGCTCCAACTGCTTGCGCTGGGTTTCCTCAGAGGGTCGTTGCCAGTCAGGCAGATTCACACATAGATTGATCGCAGTGA